>NZ_CAWUDN010000043.1:0-61831 GCF_963920915.1 Nostoc sp. PCC 9305 | reverse complement strand
AGATGACCATTGAGGGTGCGAATTTCCTTTCCCGTTTCTAATTCCCAGATTTTGATTTTTTTGTCCCCAGAACCAGAAACCACATATTTGCTATCGCTGCTGAGGGCGATCGCATTAACATAACTAAGATGACCATTGAGGGTGCGAATTTCCTTTCCCGTTTCTAATTCCCAGATTTTGACTGTTTTGTCATTTGAACCAGAAACCACATATTTGCCATCGCTGCTGAGGGCGATCGCACGAACCGAACTACTATGACCATTGAGGGTGTGAATTTTCTTTCTCGTTCCTAATTCCCAGATTTTGACTGTTTTGTCCCCAGAACCAGAAACCACATATTTGCCATCGCTGCTCAGGGCGATCGCGTTAACTGGACTACTATGACCATTGAGGGTGTGAATTCCCTTTCCTGTTGCGAATTCCCAGATTTTGATTTTTTTGTCCCTAGAACCAGAAACCACATATTTACCATCGCTGCTCAGGACGATCGCATTAACTGGACTACTATCACGAGTAAGGGTGCGAATTTCCTTTCCCGTTCCTAATTTCCAGATTTTGACTGTTTTGTCCCAAGAACCAGAAACTACATATTTACCATCGCTGCTGAGTGCGAGCGCATTAACCCAATCACTATGACCAATAAGGGTGCGAATTTCCTTTCCTGTGGACAATTCCCAGATTTTGATTGTTTTGTCCCAGGAACCAGAAACCACATATTTGCCATCATTGCTGAGTGCGAGCGCATTAACCCAATCACTATGACCAAAAAGGGTGCGAATTTCCTTTCCTGTGGACAATTCCCAGATTGTGATTGTTTTGTCATTTGAACCAGAAACCACATATTTGCCATTGTTGCTCAGAGCAATCGCATTAACATAACTAAGATGACCAATAAGGGTGTGAATTTTCTTTCCTGTGGACAATTCCCAGATTGTGATTGTTTTGTCATTTGAACCAGAAACCACATATTTGCCATTGTTGCTCAGGGCGATCGCACGAACCGAACTACTATGACCAAAAAGAGTGCGAATTTCGTTTCCTGTGGACAATTCCCAGATTTTTACTGTTTTGTCCTCAGAACCAGAAACTACATATTTACCATCGCTGCTCAGGGTGATCGCATAAACCGAATTACTGTGACCGATAAGGGTGCGAATTTCCTTCCCTGTTCCTAATTCCCAGATTTTGATTTTTTTGTCCCCAGAACCAGAAACCACATATTTGCCATCGCTGCTGAGGGCGATCGCATAAACCGAATCAATATGACCGGTAAGGGTGCGAATTAGAGGATTTCCAGGAGGTGTGAGAGAACCTGTGAGACAACGAAAACAAGTCTTATTAGTTTGCGATATCTGCTCTAATAATTTGTTGATTAAGTTTTGCTTTTGAAAGTACCACAAGCGTCCTGATAATTGTCCAGCTAATTGACTTTTATCATCATTGATGATGGGGCAAGAGCGAAATAAAGCATTGGAAATCAGCTTAAGCGATTCTATTGTTTTCAAATTGTATTCTGTATGATTTGCATATTCGGTATTCTCGATTAGGTTATAATCTTCAATCAGTGTCTGTATGCCAAAGTTACAATGATGAATTTTCGCTTCAATAAAATCATAATCACTCAATAAATTACAATATTTATGAATATACCCACCATCTAACAACAAATGCAGACTTTCACTTAGAAAATGTTCTATCTCTTCTGGTGATTTTTCTGCCAACCAAGCTCGAAGATTACTCATAAAATCAGCCCCTCGGTCATATTATTGGCAACTTCAGCGCTAATATCATGTAAATTCACCCCCGCAGCTTGGACAATCTCCCGACGGTGCAAAAAATCTCGAAAGCTTTCGTGATAAAATCGATAACGGGGTGCTTGATAGCTTTCTTGCTTCTGTAAAAATTGCGCCCATCCATCCAGAACTTCTTGCACAGTCAACTCACTCTGCTTAGAATATTTAGCAATCACTCCACGAGAAGCAGCACTACGCAAAGCACACATCACATAAACAATTTTGATTTTATTTTTCGGTAAAGGTTTAGCTGTCATACCCATAATATGCCAGTGGTTTTCGTAATATCCTTGCAAACCCACAGGCAATTCATCCAAAGGTTTATCATTATAATAACTATCAGCAATCGCGGGTAAAATACACCGCAAATACATAAAGTTGTTTTCGCTTTTTGTAGCTATTTTATTGACAAACTCATCATTAGATATATGGTTTTGTTTCTGAATCCACTGATTCAAACCCTGCTTATATTTATCATCATTTAGGGATTGGCAAATATATTCTTTCACATCTTGAATACTTTCTTGAACTTTCTCCCTCAAATCCAATTTTTGAGTCGGGATATTGGGTGAAATATTCAACATTTTCTCATTTTGATTATAGGGTCTTCTCGTCAGGATAAAATAAACCCCATCTGGGAGAGTAGTTGGTAAATATAAGAGATTTCCAGCCGCTTCTTGGTCAACTTCATCGAGCGCATCAACAACAATAATTAATCGTTCTCCAGTGGATAATTTTTCCTTTGCTTTAGTCAATAAAGTTGATAAATACGCATCAGCTACATCTGTCAACTGGAAACGAGCAATTAACTGTTGGCGAATTTTCTTCAAAAATAATTCGGGACGATTAGTTCCCTCCGCACGAATATTAAAAAAGCAAATAGTTTCTGGATTATCGAATACATACTTGGCAGAAATGGCACTTTTCCCCATCCCCGCATCACCAATAATAGTGAAATAGCCATTTGGGTTATTTTGTAAGAAATCCTC
The DNA here is from genome assembly GCF_963920915.1 of Nostoc sp. PCC 9305. NCBI lineage: Bacteria > Bacillati > Cyanobacteriota > Cyanophyceae > Nostocales > Nostocaceae > Nostoc > Nostoc sp. PCC 9305. The sequence goes on along the minus strand of NZ_CAWUDN010000043.1, from coordinate 59,049 downwards.
AATCGCATCAAATACAAATTTTCGTCCGCAAAATAATTGCGTTTTTTCGTAAATTAGTCGTTCAAACTCTGCTGGTAACTGCCGTTGAGGATACCAGTCTTTAACATCGACTATATCTGTAGGGTCAATTTTCAGAATTTTTGCAATATTCTTAACTGCTTGTCGTTCAACCCCGTTTGGACAATCCTTAGTACCAAGTAGGCGCTTTAGAGTATCAACCGACACTATTGCCTGCTGTGCTAACTCCTCTTGAGTTAATCCAGCTTCTTTATAAGCTTGTTTGAGTCTGGCTTTACCTTCCTCACTCGATCGCACTTTATCAGATTCACGCATTGCCGTAATTGGGTATTGATACTTGTATATAAACAATAGCGAGTTAGTTGTTTCCCGAACTAGGGCAGATAGATTTTCTTTACTTCCCCATCTGCCCTAAATTACCACATAGCAATAGGGCAACACTCAACACAAGCAAAACCCATTTGCCCTGGTACGTATTTTTTAGTCTGAGTAGGATACCAATATCACGAACCAACAATACAGCATTTCGGAGAGTCACTATGCAGTTTAATTTTTTTGCGAAACCCCAAAATAACAACGACTACAGCGATATCAAAGAAGAAATTATCCGCGAATTATTGCACATGACACGTAAAAGCTATAACCTCGCGTTAAATATTACTGCTGCATCTGCCTTGATGACTCTATTTGGTGTTGGACTTTTCTATTTCAATAAAGTATCTGAAGCCAGTCTCACAGCATCAGGTGGAGTATTGACAACTTTAGCCAGCGTTCAACATACCAAACAGAAAAAGGAAGAACTCTGTGAGATGTTAAATAAACTGTCGGAATGAATTTGACACTAACCTTGTTAGGGTTAGTTAACTATGCAAGTGAAGCTAACCCAAGTGATAGAATTTAGGACTGCTATAGTTTATTTTTTGTCAAGACGTTGTTTATTCTGAGTCTGAGGAGAAAATTAGCTTGAGAATATTTGTTCATAAAACTGCTAACTGTCAATATTAGCCAACTGGACAACTTATAAATCGCCATTTGGTCTAGCTGTTTCCAGATCAAGCCTTGTTAGGCTAACTCTTAAGGCAATCAGCTTTGAGTACCTATGGCTACCAAAACACTGACCAAACCTAAGCAAAGACAAAATTCTCAAAATCGCTCATGGGAAAACCTGACAGATCGCCGTAAACTCCGCCATATTGAAAACACATTGGATAAAGCGATCGCATCCTCAATTCAAGATGATTCTATCCAGTCCCACGAAGACTTTAAAGCCTATGTAGAAAATTACAGCCAGGAATCAGGTAAAGCCCCCATCACAGTAGAACTCTGTGTTGGAGGTGGAGATGATGACGAGATTAGAGGCTATCGCTTCTATCTCACCAATGATCCGAACCACAGAACCAGTGGCAAGTACTTGATTAAAAACCTAGAAGGAATTACCAGCAAAGATGAAAACTACTTCACCCCTTCTAACATTGCTGAAATTTGTGGTTTTGCTGAAACAGAACTAGATGATCTCGATGATGAATTAGAAGATGACCTGCTTGATTTAGATGAAGAAAATGAAGAAATAGATGATACAAACGATGAACTAGACGACCTATTAAATGACGATTTCAACACCAAACTTGATGACCTAGATGACTTAGGTGAAGAAGACGAGCCATCTGTTAGTCGTGTTAGCGCAGCCCAAACTAAAACTCAAGCCAAAACTTCAACTAAAACCCAAAGTAATTCTCAGCCTAAAACACAACCTAAAACTCAAGACAGAGCTAAGACCAATAAAACTGCTGCCAAAAACTCCAAATCCAGAGAACCTCTAGACGAAGCTTCGCGTTTAAGTGCCACAGCTGCCACCAATGGGCGAGAAGTGAATGGGGTGAATTTGGCAGGCTTAACAGGACAACTGGCATCTCTGGGAATTGCGGTAGGACAAGGTGTTTTGGAACAGCTAGCAGCTGAAGCTGATGAAAAGCGGCTTGAACGAATTCTCAAAGAACTCCAACAGCAGAATGACCGCGTAGATAACATAGCCAGTCGCTTGCAAGAAGCAAAGCCGGACTCACCAGAGTCTCAAAAGTCTCAAGATTTTCAAACTGTATCTGAAGAATCAGCCGCAGACAATCCACTGGCTGTAGCTGCTACCAAAATCGGCTCGAAAGTAGATAATCTTGGTGACAAACTAGACCCCAAATACCAATCTCAACCATTTGAATTAGATAAGGATGCCAGTGTCAGCGAACAGCTTGACCAAATTGAAGCCTACCTGAAAGTTCTTTCCAAGCGACTTGACCGTTTAGAAATGGTAGTTAGCCGATTGGAAAAACAGATGGCAGCACAACAAAGCAGTTCTGATGTTGAGTCAAAAACTGATGCAGATATTGTCCAACCTAACTCTGCTAACCAGCAACCAGCAAACGTTGACATTTTAGAACATTTGACGAAACGCCAAGCACAGCAACAACAAGCTGCCTGTGCCGATGCTTTAGTGGGGTTTGCCAAAGTTGCTGGTGAGTTATTTGACCAATCACCCCAAGCAGGTATCGCCATTTCCAGTAACAAAACTTTATGGGTAGAAGCACAGGACAAGCAGGTAGCGATCGCCTTAGAAAATACCCAAGGTGAAACACTCTTTGCTGGTACTCGCACTCAGGGACAATGGGCGATCGCACAAGACAATCTCAGCCCTGATGAAAAGACGGGCATCTGCAAACTGCCACAGTCGAAAGAAGAATACGCCCTCAAAGCCAGTACCCAAGCATTAATTCAAAAATTTCAAGAACAACTACCTAACCGATTTAACAGCAACGATGAACCGACATTCACCTGGACTGAAAAGGGCAAAGTCAAGTACGAGTTTGAAGTAGTAAAACTGCCCAATGATACACGGCTACTTCAAGGATTTAACCCTAATCGTAACGATGAACAAGTGCTTGATGCCGTTTTAGTACCAGGGCAGCCCCCGGAGATTTTGCAGTGTAGCATCCCCCTGCGTGAGATAGAAACGCTACTGGACAATCAGCAATCAGCTCCCTCTACCCAAGCCCAGACTGATAAAGATACTGCAAGGCAACGCCAGAAACAAACTCAAAGAAAAGCCAGCAAACCAGAAATGCAAGTTTAATTCTACAAACGAGAAGAGAAAAATGAACAACACAAAATCTCACATTTCTCAGTTCAAACTGCTGCCATCTCGTAAATTTTCAACCAACTTGAGAAATCTGAAAATCAACCGCACAGACTTACTTTTCATTTTACTATGTGTTGCGATTGGAATTTATTTGTTAGCTACCAAACCCATATTCGTCACTATTTTGGGATGTGCCACCATTGTTTTCTTGAGTATTGGGTACGTAATTCGCACAGTACCAATTCTAGAAAAGTATTTAGGTAAAAAAATTCGCTTTTGGCATATTGTTGCCGCCATTATCACTGTTACCGCTTTACTCGATACCTTTACAACTCCAGCCCAAGCTATTTTCTTAAGCGGGTTAGAAAGCTTCTTCAACAATCTAGCTCAACAAAGTTCCCAAGCAGGAGGCGGTTCCACTAGCACTTTGGATGCTAACGTTGTTGGTTTGACATTCAACCTCATCCGAGGTGCATTCTTGCTGCTGGTTGCTGCTGCTTCTCTATTTGCCTATAACCAAGCCCAGCAAGGTAACGACTGGCGACCAATTGTTACTCAAGTTGGTTTAGCGTTCTCCATCGTAATTGCCATTGATGTCATCACTTTCATATTTGTCGGTAATGGCGCAGGAACAACATCAGCCATCAGGTAAACCCAACTTGAATTTTATACCCATTAAATAAGAATTCAGAAGTCAGAAAACATTCGTCATAACTCATCAGTGGGGGATGAGCATAGTTGATCTAGACAACTTTGAGAGGTTTATGACAAGAAGAAAAGTCCTATTCTCCCCCTTATCTTCACTTGTCACTTCTTGGTTGACTGACTACTAATGCAGCACCAGAGAATTATACAAATATGGCACAAGACAATCGAGAATTCATCAAAGTCAATCGGATTCTAGGCAAGCAAGCCAGCATTGGGCCAATTCCGGCTGAACAGCTACTTCCTTGGATTGCCATCATTGTAGTTTGCTATGTTCTCACCAATGGTTTACTCAGTTTGGGTATGGGTTGGTTCTTTGCCACCTCCTTCTGGCTAATTATCAGTTGGTGGATTCTCACAGGCAAACAGCCCCATCAGTTTTTAGATCGATGGCGTAATCCACCAGGAACAGAGTGGTGCAATAGTAACAGCATTTATATCTCACCGATCCCTGAATATCGACCCTGGTGGGTGCGTCGGCGTTACGCAGACTCGCAAGTGCAAATCCGATTCAAGCCGCTGATTGTACCGAATCAATATGGAGGCAAAAGTAAGCTCATGCCCTTCCAAAATGAGGTAAACATCTGCTGTATTGCAGAAATTAAGAAGGATGATCGTGAAGTGGCTGCCCTGTTATTGGATAAAGGCAACTCTCAGTATCAACTCGTGTTTGGGTTTCGCATCGCTGGACTGCATGACATACTACATGAAAATGAGGTTAGCGAATTTGCCCACTCTATCGAAGAGGGTTTGAAAGAACTACCCCCCGGTGAAAAAATTACTTTTTGTACAGGCTGTTATAGTGATGATACTGAGTCATATCCCCTACAGACAGGCTCTACCAAGCGAGTACCGCACAAACGCCAAACCCCACTTACTGCCTTAGCAGACGATTGCCACTTGAAACCAGTTTCTGTGCTGCTTCGCAACGAGCAATTGCGGGTGGAACAACTCAAGGAAGCAGGTTCTCGCCAAATCTGGAATCAAATTGCCTTCTGTACTTGGACGAGCGATGATGAAGCTGGTTCACAGCAAAAGGATTTTGTAGGTGGACTGATTGAAAAATTCAGAAAATTTGGCTCTTGGGCAGTTGAACTGATTACAGGGAACAAACGCATTTACCAAGAGGAGTTTTTCAAAAAGCTCTTACTGCAAGGGTTTCAGCAAGGATTCATTCAGTGGGAATTGCTGCTCAATACTAAAATTGGCTTAGAAGTAACACCTTGCAATGCTACAGATTTGTGGCAGTGGCTTTGGAATCGATTTAATGAGGGTGCAGCACCTCCTATTCCCCAAGTTATTACACTCAAGGAGACTGAGACGGGACTGGAGTTAACAGAAACCCTAACCACCGATAAACACATCTGTACATTACTGATTGAAGGACAACAAGGACGTTCCGCTTGTCCCGAACATCGGGGAGATAATGACCGAGTTTACCTCACAGGTAAAAGCAAGGTTTGTGGAGTCATGGTTGTAACAGATCCCCCCGTTGGTTGGTCTAATGCCCAAGAGCAGCTAAAGTGGGTTTGGAAAATCCTTGCTTCCAGCTACGTCCACGATACAGAAGCTTGGATTGAAATCAGCCGCAGCAACGACTTCTTAATCCAAGACAACCTGGCGCGTCAGGCAAAACAATCCAAAACAGCCCGCACTTTAGCCATAACCAAAGGACAGGGACGGGACGTTGGAGCGGAAATCAAACAGGAGGAATCCTTTGAAGCTCAACGACGACTTTATGAAGGGACGAAAGCATTGCACTGTGCGCCTGTATTTCTAGTTTACCGCCACAGTGCCCAAGAGTTAACCCACGCTTGTAACTTGTTAGCTAACAGTTTTGAGACTGCCAAAGTAATTCGGGAACGTAATATTGCTTGGGAAATTTGGCTGCAAACCCTACCAATTACCTGCAAATGGTTGCTGCACGGAGGCAATCTCAGCGAACGCAGAATAACTTTAGATACCAATACCGTAGCTGGAATCATGCCCCTAACTGTCCCCAAGGACATTGATAAACAAGGTGTGGAATTCCTTACCAGTCGTGGTGGTAAGCCTATTTATGTTGACTTATTTCACCAACAGATAGGACGCGCTCTAATTACAGGTACTTCCGGCTCAGGAAAGAGCGTTTTGGGATGGCGCTTTGCTTTAGAGGCATTAGCGAACAATATTCCCGTTGTTGGTATGGATATCTCTGCTAGTGGTAACAGCACTTTCAAGACGGCAATTGAGCTTTTGGGCGAGCAAGGAGCATATTACGATATTTCCAGTGGCAGCAGTAACCTACTGGAACCGCCAGATTTGCGACGCTTCGACAAGTCAGAACGGGAACGGCGGATGGAATCTTGGAAGGACTTTATTCGCAAAGCATTAACTGCGATCGCAATGGGTAAAGTTGAAAACCCCCATCTAGCTCAACGGGTTGATGCCTTGCTAGTCAAAGCTTTGGACGTATTTTTAAAAGACCCAGAAATTATTACTCGCTACAACCGAGCATTTGAGATGGGTTGGCTTTCACCAGAATGGCAGCAGATACCCACGCTACCAGATTTCGTCAAGTTCTGCACTAGAGAGCGCCTTAATCTGAGATCCTTTGAAGAGATTGACCGACAGGCACTTAACCAAATCCAAAATCAGGTTAGCGCTTTACTGGCATCTAAGTTGGGGAAAGCGATCGCTCGTCCCAGCACTTTTTCCCCATTACCGGCGATTAAATTCTTTGCTCTCAGTGGATTGAGTAACGAACAGGATGCTTACTTGATGGCAATTAACGCCCATAGTGCCTGTATCCGTAATGCCCTATCCCATCCTAAGAGTTTGTTTATTGGCGATGAGCTTTCCGTATTGTTACGTAAAGATGGCTTTGCCCAGATTATAGGCGAAACCTGTGCCACGGGAAGGAAAGAAGGCATTGCTGTTCTGCTGATGTCCCAAGATCCGGATACCATTTGCGAGTGTTCAACAGGCGCTCAAATTATGCAGAACATGACCTACCGGATTACCGGACGTATTACCAGTAGCGGTATTGCTTCTTTCCAACAGTATCTGGGCTATCCCGTCAATATTATCAGTCAAAATGCGACTGAAGCATTCTTGCCCCGTACCAGCGACCTTTATTCCTGCTGGCTAGTAGAAACAGGTGGTAGATTCTGGCGTACCCGCTTTTACCCTGGCGAAATGATGCTGGCCAGTGTTGCCAATAACCAAGATGAACGGGAAGCACGAGAACGGGTGATGGCTCAGTATCCAGATACCGCTAAAGGCAACTTGTTAGGACTGAGAGCGTTTACCGATGCTTACATTCCGGCTTTGAAGGAAAACAGAGGGTTTAAGCATATTGGTCAACAGATACATCAAACCGCAGCATTGCGCGATTGGCTACGCCCAGCCGTAAGTCCTGCGGACATCCACCAAAGCGGAGCATCTCTGCAAGGAGAAAGCGATCGCCCAGAGAATAACGATGACCAACAGGCTCAAGAACGCCTGATTGCAAGTTGATATATCTAAAAACTGCATTAAGGAAGGTGAATCATGAAATCTAAACTTACCTCTATCAGATTGATAGCACCGATTCTAATTTTGTCACTTGGTTTTATCGCCAGTCCAGCCCTTGCTCGCACTCAAGACAACGGTCGAGATCCAGTAGCTGCTGCTGTTAGTAACAAAACTACTGGTAGTAGTATTTTCACCGCAGACACAGCATCTCAAATCAATGATTTTGTGGGAGATGTCAAAAATTTCGCTCAAAATGACCTATTTAATCCTCTTGGCAATCTGCTCAATTCTGCCTTGGGTGCAATTCAAATTCCAGATTTAAACAAAGTTTTGGCAGGAATCATGAACGGTTCAGCCAACAACGACCCTGGTGCCGTGCTGTCTGAAACTTTGGAGAACAAAACCAATGGTCAAAGCTCTTATGGTATCCGTGAAGACCTTGGTAAATATGCTACTAGAACAGTTGCTACAGAGATCGCTAATCAGGCTACTTGGAGCCAAACAGCCCAAAGTCAGATGGCTCAAATTAAGCAAGCTACTCAACAAGATACTCAAGAAAACGTCAGCTTGGGTGAGGAGTCCCAAAGTTTAGATGTCACCCAACAGATTTTGCAAAACCTATCCCAACAGACTGCCCTTAGCAGTCGCGTCAACGAGCGGATGCTTATTGAAGCCCAGCAAGCACGCATTGACAGGGCATTGAGTAACACCTTAACCGCTCAAACAGCCAAGGAACTTTCAGCCATCAATACTGCGGATCGCCGTAAGAGTGTTGCCGCAGGCAATGCTGCCACTCAACAGGCGGGGTTATTGATCATGCCTGGTGGCATTACCCTTGGTTCTGACAAGTAGTAGCTTTGATTTCGACACTCATGATCCACATTATTGCTCAATCATTTCCAGTAACAGGCGGAGAATCCGATGCCCTAGAAATTATCTCCAGTTCTTTAGAACTTTCTCGCGCCACAGTTGAGTCGTGGAATACCGTCTGGCTAGTTACTTTAGATCCGCTCGGTTCAGCATTATGGATTGGCTTGATTAAATTGGGCATCACTTTGGGAGCTGCCAGTATCTTATTTGTAGCGCTGACCACTGGTAAAGAAATCATTGAAAAGCAATCATGGTCAGAACTGGCATCAATCTTTGTTTGGCCCTTCGTGATTATGATTTTCTTGGGGGCCAACGGCAATATGCTGGCAAAGACAATTACTGTTATTCGAGGCTTCGCTTACAACCAAGTGCAAAGCGTTCTTCAGCTTCAAGTTGGTGAACTAACATTTCGAGATGCTATTACCAATGTGGCAATTAGCAGTATCGCTAGACAACAGCTAGAAAACCTCTATAGCGAATGTCAAGGAAAAGTCGGTACAGAGTTAGTTGAATGCTGGAACTCAAAGCAAGCCCAGGCACAGGCAATTGTTACCAAAGCTGAAGAGGAAGCTAAATCTCCACTCCAACCACTACGAGATTTTGGTAGTTTTCTCTGGAATAGAACTTTGCCTGGTCAAATCGGTACTGCTGTTCAGTTTGCCAATGATCCAGGTAGTGTGTTTCGAGATACTGCCATCCCCATTATTCGCTTTATCCTGTATGCCCTGCAATGGGGCTTTGTAAATATTTTGGAAGCTGCTCTGCTGCTGACGGCATTATTTGCACCGATCGCAGTTGGTTTATCTTTGCTGCCATTGCAAGGTCGTCCTATTTGGGCGTGGCTGACAGGGTTTATTTCCTTGTTTGGCGTTCAACTTAGTTACAACATTTTAGTAGGTTTAGCAGCCGTCGTCCTGGTGAAGTCTGGTGCTGAATTAGCATCTGATGTAGCATTTTTATGTTTCCTGAGCATCTTTGCACCAGTTTTGGCGGTATTGATAGCTGGAGGTGGGGGAATGGCAATCTATAACGGCATTTCTGCCAATGTCAAAGGTTTAATCGATATTTTTAGCAGTGCCATTGGAACTGCAACCAGTATTGCTCTACTCCGTAGGGGGTAATACCAATTTTGGATTTTAGATTTTGGATTTTGCGGAAAGTCCCCAGTCCCTAGTCCCTATTTTCAAGACAGGCATCAGAACTTTCCAAGACGAATTAAAAACCTTTAACACAAGGCTGTTCCAGGATTCTCAAACAATACTACTTATGCCAATTTGGTATGACTCTGCAAATTAAACGACTTCAAGCTCCATTGCTTCCAGAAGCCAAAAACCTCCTAGCTGTTTGCTTTATCTGCCTAACTGCATTTAACGGTCTGATATTTTTGTTGACTCTATTCACCGCTTTCAGGGTCAATAAAATTGCCGATCGCAAGACGACCTTTGCCCAGTTGGTAAATGGCGAGACAATCTACATTTCTGAGCAAGACCGTAACTGGCGCTATCCAGCTGTAATTCAAAAGGTAGTTAGTGACTGGACAACCCTGACATTTAACTGGGATGACAAACTCACTGGCACTAATCAACCAGACCAAGGCATTCAAGTTGGTAGAAATGGGCGGATTCCTACAAATACTTGGTTTGCTTCCCTGCTACTAGAACCGGAATTTGCCAAAGCTTCTCTACCGAAGATTGCCGAATTAGTTCCTACTAGCTTCTTTTCAGGTCAGCTGCGTAGCACCACTATTATTTCTTATTTGTCAGAACCAAGAGCAGTACGACCTGGGGAATGGGAAATAGATATGATTGCTACCCGTATCTTAGTTGACCGCACTACTGGTAGAGATGAGCGTATTCCTTTTAACCGCACCTTTACCGTTCAAGCAGTGGAGATTCCCCGATCTCCTTTAGGTAAAGATGCCCCCCTGGTAGAACAGAAAATTTATGAAGTGCGATCGTCTGGACTGCAAATTACCAAGATGGTTGAGTTCAATTCTCAGCAACGACGCTAAAGGAAAAAGGTAGAATTATGAGCAATTCAAATCAAAACCATGAATTTGACTACCTAAATGAAAACTCTGGTGATTCTTCGCCGGAATTCAACAGTACTAACGGCAATCATCGCTCTACCCAAGCCACTTTGGTGGCTGATGATGATATCAGCCCTGAAGAGGAGCAGTTGTTGGCAGGTTATAACCCTACTGCAAATCACCTCATTTCCGAAGAATATCGCTTGAAACAAGATGCAGAAGGAGCAGTAGAGCGACCGTTAGCAGAAAAACCTAGTGTTCGACTAGGTTCAGTAGTTGCCTTAGTGGGAATGGTTATTGGCTCTGTAGCCCTGATCTGGTTTGGATTTCTCCAACCGAAACCTCCTGTCAAACAAGTAGTCCAAACTCCTACTACATCTCCAAAAGACGAACCAGTTTTAGATGAATCTGCCGAACTGAAAAGCAGATTAGCGTTTCAAGACCAACGGCAACAACTCAAAGTAGAACCTGTTGCGGCTAAATCCCCAAGTCCAACCCTACAAAATAAACCTAAACCAACGCCATCTCAACCTCAAGAGACTTTTTCGCCGCGCACAACTCCTACATCACGCATAACACCAATAACTCCTGTAAGAATTTCTCAACCTGCGCCCCCAGTAGTGCGGTATATTTCTCCAAATCCTGTAAGTTATCAAGCTTCAACACCAAGACGACAGCCTGAAAGTAATGTCGATCCTTTCCAGCAGTGGAGTCAACTAGCTAGCCTGGGACAGTCGCAAATCGGTAACTCTAAAGCAGCTGAAACTCAGTCAGAAGTTGCTGTTAACACTCAAACTCCAACAGGCTCGAAACCAACAGCTAGGCCATCCATTTCCACTCCCGAAGACCCTGGTATTCAAACAGTTTTAATTGGCTCCAAAAGCACTGATAGTAAAACTGATAACTTGACTCCAGGAATGGTAGGTATCCTCAATCGCACCCCTGTAGCTACAACCAATCTCAATGTCAATGAAACTAAAGAGGTAGCACTGGGTACATCTGCCACAGGTAGAATTATCATGCCGATGATTTGGGATCAGGGAGGCAATAATAAGAGCGATCGCTTTGCCATCGAATTAACCAAACCTCTCACAGCCACAGATGGCACGGTGGCACTCCCGGCTGGTACTGTTTTAGTAACGAAAACAGTGGCAGTAGGTAAAAAGAATAACTTAGTATCTGCTAGTGCGATCGCGCTTATTTACCCTGACTCCCAAGGCACAGTCAAACAGGAAACCATTCCGGCTGAGACTTTGTTAATTCGTGGTCGAAGACAGCAACCGTTAATTGCTAAAAAGCTGAATGATGTGGGGACAGATATTGCCCAACAAGATTTATTAGTTGGATTACTCAGTAGTTTGGGTAAGGTGGGAAGCATAGTGAATCAGCCCCGTACTCAATCTAGCACTGTTGTTTCTAGTGGCACTTTTAACCAAAGTACTATTAGTAGTAACTCTAATCCTCAGATTTGGGCGGCGGCACTAGAAGGCTTTTTTAGTCCAGTCAGTGAACGTCTGTCTAGACGCTCTGACCAAGCAGTACAGGAATTACTACAACGTCCAAATATCCAGTTTTTACCTGAAGGTACAGAAGTCTCGGTTGTCGTCAATAGTTTTTTGAAAGTTGAACGATGATACCAATTTGGTATAAGTAGCCAGCAATTTAAAATTCAAACAGATTGAAGTCGAGTTATCTACAGCATTCTGGCTCTTGAATAGATACAAACTGAACGTTCTACAACTTAATCTTTGAGATTACTGGAACAGCCTATAAGTCAAAACTTCTAGTCCAAAATTCTTTCATTGGTATGAAACAATTTGCCACTCTTGTTATTGCTAGCACCACAATACTATTTGGGGTAACGATACCTGTTGTACAGGCACAAGCACAAACTCCTGCATATCGCTTGATTGAACGGGATATGGCTGCAAGCAATAGGATTCAGGTTCAAATTACTCCAGGACGTGCTACGCCTATTAGCTTCACTCAAACCGACGAGGCGATCGCCTACATTTTGGTAGCAGATCCTTCACGACTGGTCTACACCACAGATACAGATTTAAAAAACGGACGCGCCACAACCATCTTTCTGAGGGCAATCCAACCACTAAAGTTTCCAGGGGCTACCACCACTGCCATTACTAACTTACTTGTCCAAACTGTAGACAAAACGGGACAAAAGCGACTCTACAACTTCGATATCGTTCCAGTGCGTAGAAACACTGGGTATGTTGGTATTCAGATTGCAAATGCGATTACCTCTGGCACTGCGCTAAGACGCGGAGCGGCTTCTGAAAGTAGCGCAATCGCTGGACAACAGACACTATTAATAGATAAAAATCGCAGAGCTAGAGTAGATGATATTGAAACCGGGCTGAGAATTGCTATTAATCGGGGTTACACCAATAAAAGCGATCCAGTTGTTCCTAAAGTGCAGCAAGTTTTATCTCTGTTGCGAAATAGCAGAATAACAATCCCAGAAGCAGCTACATCTGTTGGTGTTCCAGTTGAGGTTATTTCTGAATTAGGAAGAATCGCCTTAAATGACCGTCTACTCAGATTAGGACAGCAACGCTAGAGGTTATGCATTATGCACTGGTTAAAATACATTTCTTTTTACTAAATTCAGATAATTCAGAATTTGAAAATAGAAAAATTAATTAATGCAATAATTTTGAAGCAGGGAGATAGCGACGGTCAAAAAGCCAACTGAGTGATAAGTCAGTAAGCATTGCTTAATGAGATTATTTGAGAATTTGTTGAGAACACAGGCTTCTTAATGACAACATACGTTCGCCCTAATCTCGATGCTGATGCTAAGTATTGTCATTTTCCCCTTTGGTGATAATTCTGTAAATCGCTGTCCAGTGACCAGATAAACACTTCACTCATTTGGAAAAGATTACAGGACTTATGAAATTCCTGAATGATGCTCATATCTCCAAAGCTGGTTCCTTCTGACTTAAGACGAGCTTTGTTTCTGCCAGCCAGATCGGGGAAGTCGTCAATCCACTCCAATATCTCTGCGGTGTTCGGGAATGTAGTAGGTCTCCAGGGAGCTACGCCTGTGAATGCCTCTTTAACTTCTTTAACAAAACGTAGGGCAGTTTTCCTTCGCATTGTGCCATCGCCGTTCTGGGCAATGTGGTTGCCTGTTTCAAGTATCGTCGCCATAGGCAACAAAAAAGTACAGCCAGATTGAGCATAGGTCTGAAAATCTTCGAGAACTGATGCTCTATGCTGATTATAGTTGGGGACGTTGAGTATTTCGAGGAATATGCTGGTATCTATCAGGCAGATACTACTCATTGCCGTACTCCTGCAAACGAGACAGCCATTCCATAGCTTGCTGTTTTCTGTCTTCAGGTGTGTGCGGCGACTTAACAAACCGATCCACTACCCCAGCAGTTACCAGTTGACCGAGCGGCCCCTGAGATATCAGACTGGGGAAATCGTACATATCCCCAAGCCGTACAAGGCGGCTATCTCCTGACTCTGGATCTCGGAAACAAAACACTACATCACCGAGAGCCGCATCGGGTAAGGCATCCATTAGGGCTGGGTTGTGGGTAGAAAGCAGCACCCGCAATTTCCGCCGCTCGGCAATATCCCGGATGCTGGCGAGTAGATGCTGGGCGCGGTTGGGATGAACGCCGTTGTCGATTTCCTCGATTACCACTAAACTACCAACGGGTGCCGATAGCATAGCCGCCGCGATCGCTAACACCCGCAAAGTACCATCGGATAACAATGCCGCCTCACAATAGCGACGGGTATTGCCAAAGGTTTCTGCTAGTCGCACCATGACTTCATCCCGTGGGCCGAAAAGGAAATCTAGCCCATCTATAGCCTGTTCTGGTAGACTCTGGATAAAGTTGAGAATTGCCTGTTGATTTTCGGCTTGGTTCTCCCACAAGCGATACAGGACGCTGGAAAGATTGGTACCATCTTCTTGTAATCGCTTATCAGATTTGAAACTGTACTCGCGCATTCTGGCGGGGACGGGATCTAGAAACAGGATGTTCTTTAAAACTCGTTGATATTCGCGGACGGTTTCAGGAATTATCTTTTGGGATTTGGGGTACTTTGGATCAAAATGGGCAGGGGTGTCTAATTGCACGAATATAGCCATCTGATCGCTGCACGTTACTCGTGGCTTGTTCTTCCCTTTTGTAAAGTTGTTATATGCGACACCAACATCAGTCCCTACTCCTTGAGAAGGCTGATCTAGGTCATATAGCGGGACTTGACTTGTCGAGCCAACGATTCGCTCACTACTGATGTGCAGTTCTCCGTCACGCACATTCAGGGTTATATCGAGTTGGTTCCAGTCTGGGTAGTCTAAACGGCAACCAATGGTAAAATTTGACTCTCCTCTATGGCACAAGTCATTTACTCGACCGCGTACAACGCGCTCTGCACTATTTACTGCATATTGAATGCTAGAAAGTTTTTGTCCTTGTGCCAGCCATGACAGAAAGCGCAGACCTTCAAGGGCATTACTTTTGCCTGCGGCATTGGCTCCGATTAGTACGGTTAGCGATCCAAGGGGCAATCGGCTTGTACTGTAGCTTTTGAAGCTGGCGAGGGTAAATTCTGTCAGCATGGCACTCATCTTACAATTATCATTTCAAGGCTCAATGGTGGAGGGAGGCGAAGAGGGCATCGAGTTCTGACAGTGAGGCGTGGTGACTCATCTCTAAAGCCCGTTACTGTGAGTCGGTTATTGTGCAGGTTCCGAGTTGGGGACAAATAATCTCTATTGCCTTACTCTTGAAAAAAACAATTCTGTGTTCGTTATCTTCAGAGTCTCCTAAAGTGACTCGTTTACGGATGCTCATGTTTTTCATATCAGAGACGGTATTCTCAAAGAAATCCGATTGATGCCCACAGTCGCAGCGAAAGGATGATGGATACAGTTCTATTGCCATCTTACACACCATGACTTACCCCGCCAAATACTACCATGCTAGTCAGGCGATATTTGACAGGAATAGTAAGGTAATCAGTGGGGTATTCAAGCAAGAATACCTCACTCGCTAGCTGAAAGATGTCCAGAAAACCCCGTGAGATCAAACCAGGATACTGTTATAGCGGTTATCGATTGGATGAGAACACCAAAGTCCTTGCTGTCAAATCATTTCAGCAAAGTTTTTGTATCTCACTGAACTGCACACCGCTATATCACATTACCATTCGCTGCAATAACCGTGAGTTTCAGTTAACTCACCACGAATGCCGTCAGGTGATTGCTATACTCTTGATCAAGTTTTTAATACCTTGATTATCTTGTCCACGAGTTCCATTGGATCAATTGGCTTGGCAATAAAAAGTTGAAACCCTGCTTTTAAAATACGTTGCTCATTTTTGGCTTCAGCAAAAGCAGTGAGAGCGATAGCCTTCGGCATAACTTCGTTTACCGCTGGAATTTGTCCCCCTTGCTCTCTAGTGTGGGAGCGAACCTGACGAATTAAGGTAAAGCCATCCTCATCTGGCATACTGATATCACTAATCAGTAGTGCAGGCGATTGCTGTTCTAAAAGTGCCAATGCTTCTTTTACTGATGCTGCCACTAATACATCTGCTCCGGCGCTCTGAAGAACAGTCTGCATTAACATCCGAGCATCTGCATCGTCATCCACAACCAGAATGCACAAGTTCTGCAACTGGGTAATTTTCTGATTGCCATGCAGCAATTCTGCTACTACTAGTTCCTTATTACTCAACTGCTCTGTCATTGTCACGATAGGTAGTCTCACCGTGAATGTCGAACCCTTGCCGAATCCTGCACTGGCTGCTGTGATATTGCCATTGTGGAGTTCTACAATTGTGAGAGCGATCGCAAGTCCTAACCCCAATCCACCAGCAGAACGAGTAGTGGAAGCATCACGCTGACTAAACCGCTCAAAGACGAATGGTATAAATTCTGCTTCTATGCCCCTCCCTTGATCGATAACAGTAATCTGAGCCTGAGACTCAACTTGTTCCAACCTCACCTCTACACTTTCATTCTTGGAACTAAACTTGATTGCATTTGAAAGCAAATTCCAAACCACCTGTTGTAAACGAATGGCATCACCTAAAACGTTGGATACAGCAGCATCAAGATGTAATTGAATTTGAATACCCTTTGTTTCGGCTGACAATCGAATAGTATCTGCTGCTGACCGAATTACACTTGCTAAATCAACAGATTCGATTTCCAAATTCATCTCGCCCTTCTGCATCCTAGCCAGATCCAGCAAATCGTCAATTAAGCGAACTTGTAGACGGGCATTCCGCTCAATCGTTTCCAGTCCCTCAATTTTCAGTGCTTCATCCATCTCAGATTCAGTTAGCAATAGTTGCGCCCAGCCATGAAGATTATGCATGGGAGTACGTAACTCATGAGACAAGACAGCGACGAATTCATCCTTTACTCGATTTATTTCTGCCAGTTCCTCAGTCTTTTGTCTCAGTTCTTCCTCTACACGCTTTTGTTCGGTGATATCAATACCGATTAAAAATGCGGCTCTGTTCTGGTCATATTTTTGAGCCACAATTAAATAGCTACGATCTGCGCTTATGGATTTCAACTCATATAATGCTTCAGATTGATCTCCAGCAAAGAAATTTTGCACGAACTCACGAAACCCATTACCACTAGCTAAGAAGCCAATATCCTGACCAACAAAAGCTTCGGGAGGCAAATTAAAACTATCAGCTAAGTGCTTATTGACACCTAGATAGCATAAATCGGAACTGACCCAAGATACAATTCCAGGTACAGCCTCCAGTACAGTCTGCAACTGATCTCTAGCAGCTTGCAATTTTCTTTCTGCCTGGTTGCGCTGGGTAATATCTAGAAATACACTTACACATCCCCGCACTTTTCCATCTTCATCAAATAAAGGGGCAGCATACTGCGACAGATTAATTCTCACACCATCATTACGAACCACCTCAATCTCAGAATCCAGTATTTCCACACCATGAGTGGTAGCATATTGCATAGCTAGTTCTTCTGGAGCTAGTTCTCTGCCATCCTGGTAAACTTTAAAGTTAGTTGGACGTTCATCATTAGGAGCGCTGAGAGAGGCATTTGCGTCAACAGGTATGCCAAGCAGTTTAGCAAGAGCCGGATTAGCTCGAATAGTTCGGCATTGTGGATCTTCTGCAATGCCAATGCCAGTTGGAATCACCTCTAACAAAGTTTGTAGTTCTTTAACTCGTCGATTTAAAGCTTGGTTTAGCTTGATAATTTTTGCTTCTGCTTGTTTGCGGTTCGTGACGTTTTGGAAGATTGCCAAGCCAGTCAGAATTTTGCTATTTTCATCTTTAACTGGAAAAGTTTGTACTAGATAAACTTGATTGTTATAAGGAATTTCAATACACATTGGAGTACCCTGTAAGGTACTACGGTAAGCTGGTTCTATGAGTTCGTAAGTCTCAGGGAGAACAGTTTCGTGCAGCGTTTTACCTTGGAACTCTTCTTTTGGTAAACCAAAAATTTGCAGTTCTGTACCCTCAGCACCCATAAAGCGCATATCTCGATCAAAGAGAAAAACTACTCCATTGGGTAGATTTTGGGTTAATGTTCGGTATAGTTCTTCACCTTGACGGAGTGAACGCTGACTCTGTAATAAATCTTTTAGATTGATTTGGGCTTCTGTTTTATCAGTATCTGACTGCTGTTTACTTGACTGGAACTTAGCAGTTAGCGCACTGATTAATAGACCCTCGATAACAAATAATACAAATTCCAGACTATCGAGAGTAGAAGATGGATTTGTAAAAAAGTAATGACTAGCTAAAGCAGCCAAAAACACTGATGTCAATCCTGAAATGATACTACCGTACCAAGTACTTATAGCGATCGCAATCAGCCACAAGCTGAAAGAATTTGTAATTCCGGTTAGATGCTCTAGTCCCAGCTTTACTAGCAAGGTTGCTCCCACACTGAAAAATGCAATCCTGTAGGGCAGGTATTTTTGTTTGATAAATAACATAGAGATGGGAGCAACGGGATGGGATTTTGTAAGGCCGGATAAAAAACGAGCGATGTCTACGGCAGGCCACGCCTACACTAAAAACTATTTTCAGTGTAATAAAATTTTTAGTATATTTAAATACGTAGTAATGCGTAATTAGGTCTAATGTATGGTGACATGCGCGAAAATTTGTAATGACAAGAATTCAAGTAGGATTTCCGAGTAGCAATAATTTTAAGATTGAAGATGTTTACCTTCATGGAAAAAAATATATGTGCAATTTCAGATTTAACTAAATCATCTGAATCTTAAAAAACTTTGGCGTTGCATAAATGCGGCATTAATTGGCGGTTGAAACCATTGAAGATTTGTTCCAAATTGTCCGGAATTATCCCATGATTCAGCAATACCAAAACTTTTAATATATTGATTTCTGATGATGCCGAATGGATATAGAAACATATATTCCTCAAACCAGAAGGAGTATTGTTTTTCGGAGAAGTAAAACCAACAGCTATCGCTGCATTGAGTGGATCAATTAATGGAATTAGCGAAGCGATGATGATCCAAACACTTCCTACTTTCGCTGCAACAAGTTCTTTTCCATTTCAACTCACCCAACAGCAGCAAAAAGCTTTATTATCAATGTGGACATTTATACAGCCAACTGTGATGGCTGCTTTATTTCTGCTGGTTGGCTATGCAGGAACCGGCAAGTCAACTATTGTTTTCCAACTAGTTAAAGTTCTTGTCGCTGCGGGTAAGCGAGTTGTACTGACTGCACCCACTAATAAAGCTGTAGGTGTGCTGCAACGCATGGCGGCAGAAAATGGTGTAACTGGGGTAGAATTCTTCACCATTCACCAGTTGTTAGGACTGGGTATGGTAACTAGAGGTAAAGAGAAAGTACTTGACCAAACTGGGCCTTCTTACATCAATCTATTTGATGTTGTCTTTATTGATGAATGTTCCATGATTGGCAAACAACTCTGGCACTGGATTGAGGATGTTGCTAACCAATCATCCACCTGGACAAAAATCAAAATTATTCTCATGGGCGACCCAGCACAGTTAAATCCAGTTAATGAAGGAAAATCCCCTAGTTTTCAAGTGCCAGATAAAGCAGTATTGACTCAAGTTGTGCGTCAGGGAACTGGTAGCCCTTTGTTAGAGTTTGTCACCGCTTCTCGCTATGCAGTCACCAAGAGCAAGTTTCCTTTTGAGCCTTATGCCAAATATCTGCCTGATAAAAGTAATGGGGCGCTGATGGTTAAACGTCAAACTTTGCTGCGTTATGCCTGCAAAAAAATGTCTAAAGAATTTGCTCAAAACCCAGATTGTTTCCGAATTTTGTCCTGGACTAATACTCAAGTTGACTTTTATAATCAGCAGATTCGCACATATTTATATGGTGAAAATCTCAATCGGTTTATTCCTGGAGAAAGATTAATCACCAGAGATCCTGTGATGGCTCCTGATGGTAAAACTACGATTCTTTCTACATCTACAGAGTTTACTGTTTTAGATGTCTTTGGGGATCGTTACAACAACTATGATACTTGGAGGTTAAAGGTAGAGACAGATGAAGGAATTGTGCGTCAAATCTATGTTCTGCATGAAGATGAGCAAAAACAATTTGACCAAGAAACCAAACGCTTACTCAAAAGTGCCAAGCGTAATCCCTTTCTGTGGAAGCAGTACTACAAACATTCAGAGCAGTTTGCCAACATCAGAAACTGCTTTGCATTAACTGTTCACAATAGCCAAGGTAGCACTTTCTTAGAAGCGGGTATTGATGGTAAAGATTTGAGTAAGCGACTTTATCCAGAACGAGGAGATGACAGTAAGGCAGTCCTGGCAAAGATTAGAGAGTTTAATCGTTTGTACTATGTTTCTAGCTCACGGGCTAGACAACGGATATTAGTTATCCGGTGACAATGGTGTATGGGAATCTCGACCCTATCAAACGGAAATAGAGGCTGAAAAAGCTTACCTTATATCAATACCTTCGCCAATTTACGAGGGTGAGATTATGATGCTTTAACCATTAACTCCCATTTCTTTGAGGGTTGGCAAAAACAATCAGTCCTAAAAATTCCTTTAAGGTTTCCCACAAGGGTTTTTTAACGTATTGACAGCAGGATAAGGGTTTCAGATGACAAACTACATTTTTATCGAAACGCTTATTTATGCTTGCTTTTGCCACTTTTGCCAAAATTTATCTAGGCTCTTATTTTGGCAAAGGTATTGAACAACGAGAGTGTTAATTGCAGCAGGATAAATTGTCGCAGTACGAATGTTAGTCCCCTCTTGAGTAGACTCCATGCGTAGAACTTCCATGAAATCGCGCACGAACCATTTCGTCCCACCGTACACCGCACCACCTGGATAAGCTTTTAATCCAGCAACCGATGAAGTTGTGATAACATGCCCAGACTTTTGGTTAATAAATGTTGGCAACACAGCAGCGATACCATCACTACACCGTTTGACCGCCATCAACGACCAAGGCGTGCCCGACAACGAAGGAAGACGCATCCGAACACAGCCAGACCACGGCATTGGCGATCTCTTCGGGCTGTCCCATCCTTCCAATCGGTTCCTCTGAGATTACCTGTTCTCGTCCTTCAGGAGTGCCGCCGGTGAAGCGATCCATCATCGACGTGTCGATATAGCCAGGACAGACGGCGTTGATGCGGATGTTCTGCGAGGCGTAGTCGAGAGCCGCCGACTTGGTGAGTCCGATCAAGCCGTGTTTTGCGGCGGTGTATGCGGCTCCGCCCTTGATGCCTATGACCCCAGCGCCCGATGATGTGTTCACGATCGCGCCGCCCCCTTGCTTGAGTAGCAGCGGAATTTCATACTTCATGCACAGAAAAACGCCGCGCAGGTTAATGTTGACGATCCGATCCCACTCTGACTCTTCGATTTGGGCTGTTGCTGCATTCTTCTGCTCCACACCGGCGTTGTTAAAGGCAAAGTCCAGCCGCCCGAAGGTTTCGATGGTCTTGGAAAGAGCCGCCTTCACGTCCTCGCTTCGCGTCACATCGCACTTGACGGCGATCGCTCGGGAGCCGAGTTCTTCGATCATGCGTGCCGTTTCTTGATTGCCTTGTTCCGAAATGTCGGCGACCACTACATTAGCGCCCTCACGGGCAAACGCCAGCGCCGTAGCTCGACCGATGCCGTTCGCTGCTCCGGTTACAAACGCAACCTTTCCCATATAGTTTCCATTCTCGTTCGTTGTCATTTTTTAACTTCTAACTTTTATTCCAATCAAGATTTCTGAAAGCCGTCATTTCGCGTCAGCTTTATATTCCTCGTCCGTCACAGGCTTGAGCCAATTCACCTGACTGTCGCCTTTGTAGTTGGTAATTACAACGTGCGTCATCGGAGATTCGGGTGATGCACCGTGCCAGTGTTCAATGTCGGGATTGCAAAGAATTACATCGCCTTTGTTAATCGTTTTGATGGGTTTGCCTTTTTCTTGATAAAGCCCTTTGCCCATCGTCACGAGTATAGTTTGTCCTGCCGGATGGTTGTGCCAGTTTGCCCGTGCGCCCGGCTCGAAGGTCACACTGGCGATTGAAAAATTATTGTTTTCGGTTTTTGGAGCGAGTGGCTGCACATAAACCGTTCCTGTAAAAGTTTCCGCCGGGGCTTTTTCGCCCTTCGGAAAAATCGTGTTTTCAGTTTTATTTTCCGCCTTTTCCATTTTTGTTTGCTCCGTATTAGCCGATTGCTGATTGCTGCATCCAACGGCTAAAAAAAGTGCCGCGCATAATATCAATCCGATTGTTATATTTTTCATAATTTTATTCTCCCGGTGATTACTCCAATTCAAACGTCACCGTTACGTTTCCTGATCCTACTGCGGCTTCAAGCCCTGAAAGATCGTCCATCCGTCCGAGTTTTGTATAACTGTATTGCGTCGGAAATGTTTTATAGAAAAGCACTAAGGTATTGCTTCCCCAAACCATCAGATCGCCTTTGTTGATTGTTTTGGGATTGGAAGAGTCGGTCGGCAAATTGTTCGAGAAATCATATTTTTTCTCGTTGCCGTTCAGTTCATCCATCTTCAGCGTCAACGGCAGCATCGCTTTGAAAGCGTTTGCCGTCGCATTGTCAAAGAGTGTGGCATTGAAAGTCTTTGACCCGATTTTAATCTTTATCTTATTGCCTTTAGTCTCGTTGGCAGCATTACTGCTTTGATTATTAATATTCGTATTACCAGCAAATGCCGATTGGTCTTGACTGCAACCGACGGATCTGCCGAAAATAAATGCTGCTGAAAACATCATTACGATTAAGAATTTCATATTGCTCATTCGTCTTTTTTCAAAGTGAAACGACTTCTTGGTTTCTGCTTCCTGATTACTTTAGATTCGTTTTGAAAAAGCCTTCCAGCTTGTCAAAAGGAATCAGATCGGTTTTGTCGTATAAATCAACGTGTCCGGCATTCGGAACAATAACCAGTTCTTTCGGTTCGGCTGCGCGTTTGTAAGCATCCTCACTAAACTCTTTTGAGTGAGCCTTATCACCCGTAATGAAAAGCATCGGACGAGGGGAAATCGTTTCAATGTCATTGAACGGATAAAAGTTCATAAACTTAGTGTTACTGCTCAATGTCGGATGCGTCGTCAGTTCCGGCGACCCTCCCTTTGGGGTATAGTCACCTCGCGGAGTGCGGTAGAATTCATAAAATTCACGCTGAATAGGATGAGTGTTTTCATCCAACTTATGAACAGTCCCGCCCGTATATTTGGTTTCGCCGCCGGTAAACTCTGCGTAACGCTGCTTTGCAGCCTCAGCTATAAGTTTCTTTCTCTGCTCTAGGGTTTGCGAAAGATTAAGCGCATTGCGGCTCGCTGCTCCCATGTCATACATACTGACTGTGGCAACAGCTTTCATTCGCGGATCAATCTTAGCGGCACTGATAACAAAGCTTCCGCTACCACAAACTCCAATTATTCCGATTCTGTTTCTGTCAACAAATGGACGCGTCCCAAGAAAGTCAACTGCTGCACTGAAATCTTCAGAATAAATATCAGGCGCAACAGCGTTGCGTGGTTCGCCCGCACTCTCACCCCAGAAAGACAAGTCAAGAGATAATGTCACAAACCCTCGTTCAGCCATATTTGCAGCATACACGTTGGCACTTTGTTCTTTTACAGCTCCCATAGGATGCCCAACAATGATCGCCGAATGTTTTTTACTCTGATCTAAATTCTTGGGAATAAATAGATGTCCCGCAACATTCATTTTGTATTGGTTTTTAAAAGTAACCTTATACATCGTAACGTTGTCGCTTACCTTAAAAGTTGTATATCCCTTTGGTGTTATTTGTTCCATTTGTTTTGTTTTTTCTGATTGTCCTTTTTGTTCTGTTTGTGTGTAAGCTTGCCCGCTTATCATAGGAGCGATCATCGCTAAAATTAATATATATTTCATATAATTTCTCCCCTTTTGATTGTGAGATTTACAGATTGAAATTGTTGCTCTACTCACCTTAAATTTCTTCAAATATCAATCTGGTTTTATCAGCAGCGTTTCTACCGTTTGCTGTATGAGTTCAATTATGCGGGCGTGAGAACGGATAGCGTGAGGACGTTCGTCGAAAAAAACCGGACAATTCTCCAAAAAATCGCCGTGCAGCGTGCTGAACAGAAACAAAATGTTTAATATAAATTTATGAATCAAAAAGAAGCAGAATTTGAAAAGCGAAAGATGCAGCTCAATCGGGAAGAGCTGATCGAAAGAATGATTCGTCTCGCTCCCGAAAACAGCCTTGTGGAAGTGTTTCCGGGCATTTTCATATATCAATCGTCGAAACCGACCGAGAGCCAGATATCCGTATTAAAGCCTGCCTTCTGCGTCATCGCGCAGGGCAGCAAGGATGTGCTTTTGAACGATGAATTATTTCACTATGATTCCGGTCATTACTTAATCTCGACGCTTGATTTGCCGATTATGAGTAATGTCGTCGAAGCGTCCGAGGAAAAACCTTATTTGAATCTTCGCATAGACCTCGATCCGGCGCTTGTAGCTGCGGTGATGATTGAATCTGGCATCGAAACTAAAAAAAGCGGCACCGGAGTCAAGGCGATGGATGTCAGCCCAGTTGATGCCGATTTGCTGGAAGCGGTCGTCAAATTGGTGAAACTATTTGACACGCCGGACGAAATGAAGTTTCTCGCGCCGCTCATCATCCGCGAGATCATCTACCGGCTTTTAAAGGGAAAACAGAGCGCACGCCTCAGCCAGCTTATCACTACGGAAGGCGACGCGCAGCGCATCTCCAGGGTGGTCAAGCAAATCCGCGAGAATATTGATCAGCCGCTGAAAATCGAAGATACAGCCCGCGAGATCGGTATGAGCGTGTCAGGCTTTCACCAACATTTTAAGTCCGTCACGGCGATGAGTCCTTTACAGTTCCAGAAACAAATACGGCTTCAGGAAGCGCGCCGTCTGATGCTCGGCGAAAACATGGACGTGGCGATCGCCAGCTTTCGTGTCGGTTACGATGACCCGTCTTATTTCAGCCGGGAATATAAAAAACTATTTGGTATTCCCCCGCATCGTGACATCGCCAAGCTGCGTAGCAATTTAGGCCAATAAGAATTGGACAGGTTTATTGGGAGCATCCCAAATGTGCAAAAAGAGGGTGAAACGCCGATTTTATTCGTGAGTGTTTATCGTAAAGGACAAGGGGACTGTACATCAACACTTTTAATTCTCCAGAATTAAAAGTGTTCAATCCTTAGTACAAGATTAATGACCCCAGAAGATAAAAAACAGTTAGATGCTCACTTCTAAGCCATCGCCAAGATTCTGTATAAAAACACGCCACCTGAAAAAGTCCAAACTTTTGGAAGTCCCTTACTCTTACAAATCCCAACAATGGGTCAAAAGTTGGTATTTAAGTTCTGACTGGACTAATTAGTAACTCTGTACTAACCTATGTCTGCTTGTAGCCTTCTTATGTTTGGGTAAAATGGGAGAGTTAAAAAGCTGAAATTTATATAGTATAAGCTTTTTGAGCTTATATTTCCGTTTGAGCGTGAATCTCGGCTCAATGCCAAATTCAGATTAATCATTCGTCAACAATGATAACCCCGATTTATTAGATAAATAGGGGTTCTGTGCCTTGTGAAAATCACAAATTAAATAAGCTAATGAGCATTTAAGTTCTTACTACAAAGTTATCTATATTTAGTAAGCATTTAAATGATTTGTAGGAATAAAATTATAGCCCAAATGAGTGGCGAAAAGGTAAAGCTTACGCTTTATTTTACTGAAGTGAAGAAACATTATTGTTCCTAGTGAATGTGGTAAACTCAGTGATTACTAATTCAAGCGAAACCTTTCTGAAAGACGCTGTTATTGAAAGATATAACTTCTCTAAGCTGAATAAAACTCGCATACGTTTCAAGATTCAGTTAAAGAAGACAACCAAGAGTAATGCTCCAAAATGGACAGATGTTCTCAAATATTCTCAAGATGAACAAGAATCTGACTTAGTGAAGGTTACAACCTCAGAAGTTGGTTTAAAGGGCATCAAAGTTTTCAAAGCTTTAGACGAAGCAGCAAACCAACTAAGGCAAGAAATTGCTTCAGTCCAAGAATGGATGAATTATGACAATGGTGATTGGATTTGTTCTATAGACTTAGCGCCCTTGGTCTGGAATCAACTAATCGGAATTCGAGATAATATTGCACCTGTTTTACGCACTCAACTGAAAGAAGAGTATGAAAAGGGGTACACAGACTATCAAGAACGTATTGACAAATTTCTTTCACTCAATGCTTGGCAGTTATCTGTAGAACAACAACAAGAAGTTAAACAGAACTTAGCCAAAGCTTTTCCCTGCTTAGAGGAACTAGAGGACTATTTACAAGTAGTAATTGGTCGTCCTGTCATTATTCCCGCCATCAGTGAACAATTGTCAGAGAAACAAGCTGAATGCTTAGGGCAAATAACTCGGTTTATCGAACAGTATGACAGAAATTTAGAACAAACACTGAGGGAATCAGCGATCGCAGGAGGTGAGCAACTAGCAGCCCAGTTGCTCGAAGATTTGAGCAATTGGGAACCAGGACGCAAGCCAGTCAACTTCAAGAAGAAGATGGAACGCCATTTCAAAAAAGTCCAAATGCTTTTGGCTAACGCCAGTTTTGAAGCAGGTAGCAGCCTTGGACAAATGATGGCTCATCTAGAAAATGTTCTGGAAAACGCTTCTGTGGATGCCAAAAAGCTGGATTCACAAGGGCGTTCTCACTTACAGGAAAAAATGGATGAAATTTGCTCCAAGCTTCTGGATGAACAACGCCATCTCCAACGATTAGCAACTGATGAAGGTATGGGATTAACCAGAGCTACAGCGATGTCCCTCAAACTTCGCTAGAAAAAACAGTCAAGAACGTTTCTGTATCGTCCTTGATCGAAAACGAGGTGTGGGGGAGCCACTGCGGTGGACGGGTTTCCCGGCATAAAGGAGCCAGCGCTGTGGGCGGGTTTCCCGACTTGTTCGCGCAGCGTCTCCCCTTGGGAGAGGCGACTGGCGTCAAGTGGCGTTGTAGAGGAAGACAATACGCCCACACTTCCTAAGCTTGCTAGGGAAGGAACTTTTTGCTTCCTTGTCTATCACCACTGTTCGCATTAATTTACCAGTCCACAGTATTTAGAGGTAGGAAATGTCGCACTTTTCAACTGTCACTACAAAACTAACTAACCGTGAATGCTTAGTACAAGCTCTACAAGATTTACAGCTTACCGTCCAAGTTTATGAAAAACCACAATCCCTGAGAGGTTATTACGACGACTCCCAAGGACAAAGTGCTGAGATTGTTGTCCCTGGTCGTAGTTTAAGTGTCCGTGCAGATATCGGGTTTAGGTGGGATCAAGAGGCAGGGGTGTATCAACTGATCCATGATGCTTATGAAACTGTACCCCGACTAGGAGAAGACTTCTTTTCGCACACCCTAATACAAGCCTACGGACAGAAGATGGTTCGCGCTAAAGCAGCCCAGTTACAAGAACATCTGGGAGAATGCACCATCACAGAAGAAACCAATGGTCAGGTACATACCCTGCGTCTTGCATTTTCAGCACACCAGCAAACTCAACAAGTTCGGAGGTAATTTATGGAACGGGCAATCTTGATACATTTTGACACTTCTACAGGTGAAGTGAAAATAGAAGCCGAGGGATTTGAGGGATTGTCGTGCCTAGAAGCAACTCAACCTTTTGAGGAAGCTTTAGGCATAGTGCAAGGCGATCGCACTTACAAACCAGAATCTCAGCAACAGCTTCGTAGCATCATTACTCATCAACAACGACTGCACCAATAAATAATGAGAAGGGAGACGGGGAGACAACCGAGAAATATCTTCAATAATTCCCCCTGATCTTCCCTATCCTCCTTGTTCCTCACCTAAACAAACAATAAACACTCGATGGGGGACAAGGAAAATCCCCCCGCATAATTTTTCTATGAGCGAACTACCTGAAGATTATCCGATGCTCCATATTTATCCCTCAAAAGGAGCGCGGCAACCAGTAATTATCAAAGGAAATGCGGAGGGACTGTGCGCTTTAGTCAATGCTCTAATTTCCGCCATTGCTCATCCAAATTCTTCTGGAGTTGCTGAAGTGTTTAACGGCGATGCCGAAGTTTACGAAGTAGTTGTGCATCTTGTTACCACTCACGAAAAACTTTCTCCCGTACCCGATCAAAATTCGCAACAATGAAACTATCAAACCTGATTACCACCATTGATTCTCAAATACCCATTGTGGCAATAGATGTTCTGTCCCCCGAAGAAGCCACTATCATTCAGTGGTTAACTACTGAAGTGATGGATAAACTTAACAGTCCTGTGTACTTCTGGAATTTGGGAGTTTCCGGCTTGGAGCAATGTCTGATTGCTGACGACGGTGGACTGGTGTTCAAATCAGTCGAAACTTATAAAAAGCCTCATAACATAGATCCTTTAATATATGTGTTCGAGTACATCAACAATTTCGGCGGTAATGGGGTTTTCATCCTGGGAGATGTTCACCCTTTTGTGGGTAAAAACTCCCTGCAATTGAGTTGGGAAATCCTCACCAGAGTAAAAAACTTGTACCATCGCCTCAAACCGACTGAAAAGCGAATTGTGTTTTTAGGTCAAAACATTCAACTGCACGAATCCCTGCTGAGACTAATTCCTTGCTGTGAAGTTCCTTTGCCCAGCATTGAGCAAATTCAAGACCACTTAGAATCATATTTGCTGTATTTGCAAGAATCTGCCAGTGAGCAAGAGGTAACTTTTACCGTATCTCTCACCACTGAAGATAAAGAAACCTTGGCAAGAGCAGCTTTAGGGCTAACCTTGGAGGAAATTAGCGACTTTCTCCGGCTCACTGTTAAGGAGCGATTAACTTCTAAAGGTATAGTAATTGATACTACGGTTATCCCTTTGGTTGTCGAATACAAAACCCGCCTACTGTCTCAGATGGGTATTGAATTAGGTAAACTGGCGACCATACCCTTTGGTGGATTAGACCTGTTGCGCGATTGGTTGCAACGCCGCCGTCGGTTATTTTCCCAGGAAGCGCGATCGCTAAATCTACCCCAGCCTAAAGGGGTGCTACTGGCAGGGCCACCAGGGACGGGTAAATCGATAGTAGCAAAGAACATTGCAACCATACTCAATCTTCCACTGCTGCAATTAGACATTGCATCAATGCTTGGTAGCCTGGTGGGAGAATCTGAGGGCAATGTCCGCCGCGCACTCAAGACTGCTGAAGCGATCGCACCCTGTATCTTGTGGATTGATGAGGTCGAGAAAGCACTTTCAGCTAATGGCGATACCTCTGGAGTCTCACAAAGGATTTTGGGAAATATCCTCACTTTCATGTCTGAATGTACGGCGGGAGTGTTTGTGGTGGCAACTTGTAATGACCCAACAGCGCTGCCTATTGAGTTCAAGAGGAAAGGGCGGTTTGATGAGAATTTCTTCGTTGACCTGCCTACTGAGTTTGAACGTTGCCAGATTCTCAAAATTCACTTAGAACGGTTTGGTATAGAAGTTCCACAGGAATATTTAGAGGCGATCGCTGCTGCTACTGACAAATTTAGTGGTGCTGAGTTGGAAACCCTGGCATCAGAAGCAGCACTACTGGCTTTCGATGAAGGAAGACCTCAGCAGGTCACACTGGCTGATTTAGAAAATTGCCAGCTAAACATCACCCCTTTAGCGGTTCAAGATGCTGCTGCTGTTGAGCGGATGCAGTCTTGGTCAAAGATTGCGCGACCAGCTTCCAGTCCTGTGCAGGTGTCTAAGAAAGGTCTTCGTACTTCTAGGTTCCGTACTAATTAGGTATTCCCAAATTAGTAATGATTTGAAGCTTTTGTCAAATGAACATTTCAACAACAGATGTTCATTTGACATGGCAATACTTTACTCTAAATTATGTCAAAAATATGGAAGTTTACTTAATATTTGTAAATGCGGCTCAGAACAGTAACAAATTCTGGAGTGCAAAAGTTGAGCAAGGTAATCTAACTGTTGAGTGGGGTAGGGTCGGCTACAAATCTCAGCAAAAAGTTCACTCTTTCGGTAATTATCAACAAGCAGTTTCTAAATTCCACAATCTCGTGGCTGAGAAGAAAATGAAAGGCTACCGAGAAAGCCAACCTCAAATTGATAGTACTTCTGATTCTCTAGAAATCAAAAGAGCTATCCAATTACTGGAGATATTGCGCCCTTATGTGGCACAAAGACAATTTGCCAATAGAAATTATCTAGAGACATTAAACCAATATTTGAAAATCGTTCCTACACCTTTAGGAATGAAAATAGACCCGTCTCGAATATACCGCGATGTGGCAGATATTGAGCATCAACTATCACTGCTGAACTCTTTGTTGGAAACTGATTCTGTGCTGGCTGATAACACTACAGAAGAATCTGCTAATAACAGCAAAGTTATTAGTTTAAAAAGCATTGGAAAGAACTTTTGGAGGCATTTGTAGAACTTAATAAGCTGTCGCGCATTTAAATTTGATAATTTAGCGCCTGAAACCGTTTCCTGTCTTAGATTGCCTTGTAAAACTAGATGACGAACAGCTTAATTCAGGAGCAAAGCCAGAGGCTCCGAAAGCTGTGATCAGAATAAAGGCTTACTTGAGAGCCGTTAAATGGGATATACAGCAAAATTCAGGAGTAAAACAGGCTTTATATCTGGCTTTGAGACTTAGCTTGTATGCTTCACTAACTTGAAATCCTCTGTATCAGTAAAACTCTGTATGTCTTACAGAGTAAAAGCATCTGATTCAAAACTTCACATCCTTTATTTTCTGCTATCGCAGTCACCTTTCTAACAATGACGCAACCAGAAATAAATCATCATGACTCAAACAGCATCGAAACAAAGGGTAAAGCCTGCCAATCAGACAAAGCAAACAAGTGTAGCTACTCCTAAAGGCGAAAATGAAGTATCAGCAAATATCCCAGAAATATCTACAGGTAAAAAGAAAAAACCTACATCTCCAGATCCTGATACTTCAACTGAGCCTATCTCAAATAAGCGTACTAATAAACGTTCTGCCAAATCAGAGTTAAACTCTCAACCACTTATAGAATCAGGAATGGAGGTAATCTGCTCACAAACTAAATTTCACGATGCACTCTCTTTAGTTAGTTGTGCTACCCCAGCTAAACCTACCCATCCGATTCTTGCTAATGCTCTAATCATTGCAGATATCGAAACACAACAGATACATTTAACTGTTACTGATTTAGCATTAACAATTCAGGCAAGTTTTGAAGCCCAGGTGTTGCTCAAGGGTGAAATTACTGTGCCAGTGGAAATGCTATTTGAGATAGTTAAGCATTGCCCTAATGGTAATATTAGCCTCAGTAGTCAGACTCAGATTATACAGCTTATTGATGAGGATAAGCAAACAAAAATCTGCTCTCTCAGTTTATCTGATACTGATGGAAAATATGAAATTAGAGGCATTAGTGCTGAAGAATTTCCACCTAGTTCTACAATTGATGCTACTCCCATTCCTTTGCCAACAACAGTTTTCAAAGATGGTTTGAAAGGTGTAATTTATGCTGTAAGCACTGATGAAAATAAATATATCTTGACCGGAGTTCATATCCAACTTACACAGGAGAAGTTAAAGTTTATTGGTACTGATGGGCATCGAGTCGCAACCACTGAACTTTCAACTCAAGGAATTGGTAGAAAACCCCGCCAACAAGTAGAATCTTCAGAGATACAATTTACTATTCCTGGTCGGGTCCTCAAGGAACTAGCGCGTAACTTGGATGATTCTGTCGAATTCATTAATTTGTTGTATGATGCCCAAAGTAATCGCTTGGGTTTTGCTTGGCAAGATATTATCCTCAGATGTCAATGTCTGGAAGGAACTTACCCTGACTGCGAACAGCTATTGGCAAGATTTAGCTTTGACCGAGAAGTAATCCTAGAAAAAGCATTCTTAGTCAAAGCATTAGAACGCTTATCTGTGTTAACAGATAAAAAAGAGAAAGGTATTTACTTACAGTTTGATGGAAGTTTGCAGCAGCTACGACTATCAATTGAACGGGAGTTTGGCAAAGGTGATCAGGTTATTGCTGCTCATCTACCATCAGAAATGTCATTGAATATCCAGTTTAACCTCAAGTATTTAGTAGAAGCAGCCAAGGCAATTCCTAGTTCTGCTATCAAAATGCACTTGCAACAATCAGATCATCCTGCCATGTTGGTTCCTTATGGAGATAGACCAAATCCAGAACTGCAAATGGAAATGCGTCAATTCTTATTGCCACTGTACACTCTAAATGCTTAATAAATGTTAATCGGAATATTGAAGTTTTGTAGGGTGTTTTGGATACGAGTGGTGTTTATTTTAGACGGGGATTTGAGGAACTCTGGACAAAACTGGACAACATGAACGAAAATCCTCGATTTTGACAAATAGAAACTGTGCATTTTGGTGGTAAATATCCGACCATTTGCCGCCAAAATGCCAAATTTATCCAGTTTTATCAAGAAAAAAGGAAGCAAAGCAGGGTGCAAGAAGGAAAGAGAGAAAAGTATGTTTTAGAATCTAATCGTTACCCAATATGGTAAACACTTTACAATCAGAGTATTATTCAATAGTTCCGCCATGCCAGCAAAAGACATATACCATAATGAAGTCAGGAACGCATTGATAAAAGACGGTTGGACTATCACATTACTTTATCAAATATGAGGATGCTGAACTCTACGCCGACCTAGCAGCATAAAAACCAATCGCCGCAGAACGCCAGGGACAGAAGATTGTTGTAGAAATCAAGAGCTTTGTGGGCAAATCACTGATGTATGATTTTCACGTCGGCGCTGGGACAATACATAGTCTATCGGAAACTCATTCAACTTACAGAGCCAGAATATAAGCTTTATTTAGCTGTTGATGATGTTGTCTATGAGAACTTTTTTCAACGTAAATCTGTACAAGCAGTCATCAATGAAAATCACCTGCTGTTAATAGTTGTAAATATAGAAAAGGAGGAAGTTCGGCAATGGATAAGCTAGAGCAATACCGCAATGATATCAAGAAGATATTGACTGAGTATTACGAAACTACTAATACTCAAGTTATAAAAAATGGGGGAGTTGAAGTAAGCGATCGCTTGGCTTTTGATGAAACAAGAGATCAATATCTTTGGTTTAGGTTTGGCTGGGATGACAAAAAGCAGATACAGTATATTATCATCTATCTCTGCATTAAAAACGGCAAAGTTTGGGTGGAAGAAGATGCAACTAATTTATGCGTTGTTGATGATTTGCTATCAGCCGGAATACCCCAAGCAGATATTGTTTTGGGTTTCCATCATCCCAGTAAACGAGGTTTAACAGAATTTGCTACTGCTTAATGAGGCAAATGAAGAGTGTTGAGTTTCAAGTGCTGAGTTGAAAGACCGCCCACAATTCGGAAAGTATCAACCTTCTCCTGATAAAAGGATTCCGCCCACAAGGGGAGTTGCTCTTACCAAGTACATAAGTCAGGCGTACTTTTTAATTCACTCAGGACTCAGCACTGAGTATGGTAAATTCTACTAGGAACGGTTGAGTAAATCAGGCTACTTTGGATTCAAAATTACACCCCCTTAACAGGGGTAAGGGCGACAAATTAAGGTTAATGAATCCTATGTCTACAGTCGCCCTACATCAAAAATATCGACCCCAGACAATAGCCGAATTAGTTGGACAGCCCTACATCAAAACTGCTCTGACTAATGCTGTCAAATACCTGCAAATTGCACCAGCTTATTTATTCACAGGTTCTAGAGGCACAGGTAAAACATCAACTGCTCGGATATTTGCTAAATCCCTCAATTGTCTCAACACTAAGAAACCAACTGACCAACCTTGTGGTATTTGTCAATCCTGCCGTTCAATTGAAACCAGTAATAGCCTAGATGTTAGTGAAATTGATGCTGCTTCTAATAATGGTGTAGATGATGCCCGTGCTTTAATTGAGCGGAGTACCTTAGCACCTGTTGCAGGACGTTACCGGATTTTTATTCTCGATGAGTGCCATTGTCTAACCGGTAACGCCTTCAATGCTTTACTTAAGTGTATTGAAGAACCGCCACCTCATGTTGTTTTCATTCTCTGCACAACAGAATTGCACAAGGTGTTACCTACCATTGTCAGCCGTTGTCAGGTGTTTAATTTCCGCACTTTGTCTGTTCAGGCAATTGTACAGCACCTCGGTATTGTAGCAGATGCAGAATCTATCTCTATTGATGAGGAGGCACTAACAGCGATCGCACGCCTGGGCGATGGTGGATTGCGGGATGCACTGCAATTACTGGGTCAGGTGAGTCTTTTAGATGAAGATATCACTGCTAATCATGTCATGGAAATCGCTGGTGGTGTGACAGAAACAGAATTAATGTCAATTTTACAGGCAATATCCACCAACAACACCTTTAACTTGCTGCAAGTAGCGAGACTTCTAGTGGACTCTGGTAAAACGCCCAAATTGATTCTCTCCAACTTACTGCAAACATACCGAGATTTACTGATTATCAAGTCTGCACCCAAAGAGCAATCCTTGCTAACTGGTTGTGTTAGCTATGCTCAACTCAAGGTTTTAGCAAATCACTGGAATTTCGAGACGCTTAACTTGTCTCTAACAGAGTTACAAAAAGCAGAAAACTATCTTCGGTACACAGTAAATGCTGCTGTATGGCTAGAAGTTTGCTTACTGAACCTGATGCCCAGTTTATTTCCTGTCAGTGCAACCAAGACGCTAACTACTAAACCTGTAAATGACGGCAAGTTGCTACCAACAGTTGGAGTATACACCACAAATAAGGTGACAGCTAAACCTGTAGATGACAAATTGTTACCAGCAGTTGCAGCCCAAACTACTAACCTGGCTCAAATTTGGCAGCAGGTGATGGATACAGCTAAACCCAGCAATCAAAAGCTGTTGGCTCATGCTCATCTCGTTAAATTGCAAGGTGACAAGGCGATTTTAGAGGTTACACCAGCTTACCTGAATAAGTTTGAGAGTAGTAAAGAAGCGATCGCTAAAATGCTGCAACGAGCTACCCAAAGTCAACAACCAATGACTGTATTAATTAAAACTGCCAACAAGAGCAGTAACGGGAGGGTAAAAGCATGATTGTATTGTTAACAGGTGACGACCAACACGCCATCCAGGAACAGCTAAACCAATACAAAGCAGAGATTGATTCCCAATGGCTCACACTTTGCTATCACCGATTTCCAGCCGATCGCCTTGACCAAGCTATCAGTGTAGCTCGCACTCGTTCCCTGACTGGTGGTAAAAAACTGGTGATTGTGGAAAATTGCCACCTCAAGCAGTGGGGTGATACTGAGTTGGAAACCTTGCAGCAGCTTGTTCAAGTGCCTGAATTCACAATTCTGGTGTTTGTCGCCACCAATGTAGATAAGCGCCTAAAGATTTACAAACATCTTGTTAAGTATGCCAAGTTGTTTGAGTTTCCATTGATACCACCTTGGCGTACTGATTTGATTGAGAAGGCGATTAGTACTCAGGCTAAAAAAATTAAGCTGGTGCTGTCAAAGGGTGCAGTGGAATATCTAGCAGAAGCAATTGGTAACGACATGA
Source organism: Nostoc sp. PCC 9305 (assembly GCF_963920915.1). Lineage (NCBI taxonomy): Bacteria > Bacillati > Cyanobacteriota > Cyanophyceae > Nostocales > Nostocaceae > Nostoc > Nostoc sp. PCC 9305. The sequence continues at coordinate 23,682 of NZ_CAWUDN010000043.1, read as the reverse complement.
CCCGTGCAGCCACAGAGTTACGCAAACTGTATATTTATGGTAATGGCAGACAACTTGAGCTTGCAGAGGTAAAAGAGTTAGTGCCATGTCAGACTCAAAGTAGCCTACAACTGGCATCTGCTATTCGCCAAGGAGAAAGCAATCAAGTTTTGCACCTGCTGGATGATTTACTGTCACGCTCGGAACCATTAATGGTGATTGTTGCTACTCTCCTAACGCAGTTTAGAACTTGGCTGTGGGTTAAGTCAGCGATGTCTGCGACGGGCTACGCCTACGTTTCTGGGGTTAAGAAAGATAGTGAATTAGCTCAACTGTGCAGTATCAGCAATCCTAATCGCATTTACTATTTGCGTCAGGAGGTGGCAAATACGAGCATCAACGCTTTAGCTAAAGCAGTGACTATGGTGCTGGATTTAGAGATGTCTATCAAGAGAGGTGTTGAGGCTAAAGATTTACTACCAACAATTCTTAGTGTTAGCAGGTTATTCAAGTTAACTTAATCAACATAAAGTTGACTGAGAAGTTTGGATTTTGGATTGTATATTTGATTCCAGTCTAAAATCCAAAATTAGTTGTTTAAGTAAGTCATAAGTCAAATATAATTTTTTAATTCCTAAATCAATTGCTCAGGAGTTATAATTCGCGGAGTAATAATAGGAAAATATTCAGGATTACGGCTAATAATCGCATCGAATAGATTAAATACAGCAGTGGATGAATAGCATCTTTAAAATCCCTAATATTGGCTATTATAGCCATTCTAATTACAGCCTGATCTACTCTAGCAATTTGACAGAAGGTAACTATTTGTCTAAAAAAATAGTTAAATATCGACCTTTTTATTTACGGATAAGATAGTAAAGGTCGGCAAGCTTGGCTGTAGTTCCAAGAGCGATATTTTTGGGTATTTCCGTCAAATTATTTTAGATAAACAATCTTCTGCTTCCTTCCTTAACAAATGACAACGAGTCATTGCAGTTATATTGGACAATCCCTGTTGGAGAAAGTCCTGGCTAATTACTTGACGATCAAGCATTAACTCAAATAGCAAGCTCAGTGGGTAATATTGGATACGTTCTATTTCAGCTAATCTTGCCAACTCAGGATTAATTATTAAAAGAATGTATTCAGACTTTTGAGCTAAGGCAAACGCATAACCTTCGTCCTGACATAGGGTTGTATTACTCCGACAGTATTGCATCGCAAAGGTTGCCATTTCTGGATCAAGTGATTGAATTTGTAAACCTAGCTTTAGTAGCTTTTGTCCGTCATAGTCTTTTAATTCACGCTCGTAAAGAAGATCGGTGACATTGACTTCGATAGGTAAGTTGAACAGTGGTTCGAGAAACCCCACTCGCTCTAGTGCTATCAATATTGACGGATTTGATACCAACAACTGCATCACATTGTAGTTAAGATAATGAGCATTTTAAAAAGAGAAAAATTACATATTAAACTCTTCAATTTACAAATACGGCATATGTTTATAACAATTGTATTAGTATAATTGACTAAAAACTACCTAGCGTGTATCTCTATTTGGAATAGATTCTGCTTGAGCAGAATCCATCCTGGCTATCAAATCACACACTGGTAGACCTAGCAGTTCTGCTGCTTTAGCTTCAGAGATAGCATTTTCTGATAAAGCCCTAAAACAAAGTCGTTCAAAGCGGTGTGGTTCTTCTTTAGGTACTGGAAATGGTTCATAAGGAGGAGTCCGCCACCCTCTTCGCCCAAATTCAGCAAACAAACTTTGAAAAGTGGAATTATCAATAATTTCTAAATCTTTACATCGATAAGTTAATGCCTGCATACTAACTCCCAGTAATTGCTTTAACTGAGCAAGCTCTGCAATTGTTAAGCGACTACGGCGCTTGCCAATTTCAAGCCATAAAATTGAGGCGGGCATGAGAAATGCACTTGCAACTCTATGAGCGACTTTCTCTACATCAAGGTTGGGCGAAGTAATCAGCACCATATGCCCAAGTTCATGCATTAGTGTAAAGCGTTGCCGTTCACCATTATCATCTGCATTAATCACAATAACCGGCACCTGCTTACGGTTACGGCGTTTTACCCAGCAGGTTAATCCTGAGACGTTATTGTTTAGGGATAGAGACAAAATTTTAATGCCTTGAGATTCAAGAAATTCAGCCAAATTAAGAATTGGATCAGTCCCTAATTGCCAGTAAACACGCAGGCGTTCAGCCACAAACTCGGCATCTTTCAGTGAATTTACAGGAAATGGAGCTTCACGAGGTGAGTCCCATTCCGTAGTTGGAGCATAAATAATCTCTTCAATTTCTAGATATCGCTCAACATGGCTCAGAACCGCCGCTACAACGTGAGTCTCCTCTTTCTTACTGGTAATTTTTTTCTTCCTAAATTCTAAACCTTCGAGTTCTAGCTCACTTTGTCCCAGTAAATATGTCTCAGAAACCCCTAATGCTTTAGCAAGAGCTATTAGTGTCGTCGAGTTCGGCATCATCTCGTCCCGCTCGTACTTTCCGATTGCCTGGGCTGAAACTAAGTTTTCAATTTTTGATTCTAGTTCTCGTAATGACAAGCCACTTCCTTGTCTTGCTAGCTTTAATCTTTTACCAATCATAATTTATCCGTAATTATACTAGTTTACAAATTTCTGTTTTTTAAACTATTTTGTAAACACATTTAAATAAACGAAGTATCCAATAAGAAGGTCAGCATGATTAAGGTAGATGGTGAACAGCCCTTTGTAGATGAAATTATTGATCTAGAGGAGTTTGCTAAATCAGGAAAGATACCTCCTACACAATGTCGTGGTTACAGAATTAGGATTGGTAAGCAATTCTATACTGTAACCCGTTCAATGATGACAGGACGTGAACTGCTAGAGTTAGCAAGTAAGACCCCACCAGAGCGGTTCCGTATTGACCAGAAGTTTCGAGGTGGACAAACGAAGCGAGTTGGGTTAGAAGAAACGGTCAATCTAGCTACGCCAGGTGTTGAGCGTTTCCAAACACTACCGCTTGACCAGACCGAAGGCTATACTGCCCGTCGTCAGTTTCGCCTGCCTGAAGTAGATGAAGAATATCTTAATGCCTCTGGTTTACTGTGGGAAACAGTTGTTGAGCCTAGCAACCGACGTGTCATTCTCTATAATTTTCCAGTACCAGATGGATATAACGTCCGCACAGTTGACTTAAATCTTCGGATTGAAACGGGCTATCCTGATACCCAGCTTGACATGGTGTATTTCTATCCCGCTCTGGTGTCAAGTAATGGACAAGCGATCGCAGCAATCCGTAATGACACTTTTGATAGCAAAATTTGGCAACGTTGGTCAAGACATCGTACACCTGCTAACCCCTGGATGCCTGGTGAAGATTATATTGGTACGCATTTAGGGTTGGTTGAACATTGGCTGGAACGTGAACTAAATTAAGGTGAACCGATGAAATACTCTGTGACTATGACTGCTGATCAGCAGGCAGAAATTAAGGCACACGTTCTGCCTTCTGACGGCAAAGAAGCAGTTGCCATCGCTCTTTGTGGTCGTCGTGCTGGAGCTACTAGCCATCGTCTGCTTGTCTACAAGGTTATTCTTGTTCCTTACGAAGTTTGTTCAGTTCGAGAAGCTAATCGCGTTTCTTGGTCAACAGATCTATTGATTCCATTACTAGGGGAGGCGTCAAGACGGGGAATGGCAATTCTTAAAATTCATGGGCATCCGCAAAATTACCCTTGGCACTCTGAAGTAGATGATGAATCTGACCGTGAACTATTTCCTTCCATCTATGGCTGGATGGAGGATGATTACCCCCACGCCAGCGCAATTATGTTGCCCAATGGACAGATTATTGGACGCATTGTATCTCCAGACGGAATGTTTGAATCACTCGAAGTTGTTAAAGTTGTCGGGGAAGATTTGAAGTTCTATTACCCTAATACAAATTTACAAATTGTACCGGAATTTGCCAAGCGAACAGCACAAACTTTTGGTGAAGACACATATGCCAAGCTTAAATGTCTAAAAATCGGTATTGTTGGTTGCTCTGGCACGGGGAGTTGGGTTGTAGAACAACTTGGACGGTATGGTGTAGGTGCATTAGTGTTAGTTGACCCTGATTATGTTGAGGAAAAGAATTTAAACCGTATTCCTGCCTGGATGATTGATGCCCAAACGAAAATACTAAAAGTGGAGATGGCGCGACGAAATCTTGAATTGATGGGTTTAGGAACTCAAGTTGAGATATTTTCTACCAGCTTATTCAATTCTGAAACCGTGCGATCGCTCGCAGATTGTGACGTTGTTTTTGGTTGTGTAGACACGATCGATGGTCGTTGGCTCTTAAATCGTCTAGCAACGTTTTACTTGCTGCCTTACTTCGATTTGGGTGTAAAGTTGGAGGCTGATGGCAAAGGTGGTATTGATCAATCCTGTGGCGGTATCCAATATCTTCAGCCAGGGCAAAGCCTTTGGAGTCGAGGTATGTTCACACTAGAGCAAGTTCGGGCGGCTGGGTTAAAGCGAACTAATCCGGAGGAGTATGAGCAACTACGTCGTGACAAATATATTGCTGGATTACCACCAGATGAACGACCTGCTGTTATTAGCATCAACATGAATATTGCATCGTTTGCAGTGTTGGAATTCTTAGCAAGACTACATCCTTACCGAGAGGAACCTAATTCACAATATGCTTCCTTGATGTTCAGTTTTAGTCAAATGCAACTATACACTGAGCCAATGGCAACTCCTTGTCCAACTTTAGTGAAGCACGTAGGGAGGGGTGATGTGATTCCTCTATTAGACAATCCTGAGTTAAGTGATACAGAGGTGATTTTTGTATGAAATGGTTTTATTATGCCTATCGAATACTAAAACTATGGCTGTTAAGACAACCACTGCCACTACGAACTGTGTGGGTAATGGATTTACCCGATGAACTGCATTCTAGATGTGTTTACATTGCTGGTGAAGGTGAGTATCTTTGGTACGCTGCAATGTGCTGCCCCTGTGGCTGTGGTACAACTTTACACATGAGTTTAATGCCAGAAGGTTCTCCAAGGTGGCACTTAACAGAAGACCTAGACGGCACAGTTAGTTTACATCCTTCCGTTTGGCGTACAGTAGATTGTCGAAGTCACTTCTTTTTGAAAAAAGGTTTAATACATTGGTGTTCTAACAATTGATCTGAAGTGTGGACAACATAAAGAAATTGATGTGATAAGATTGGGAACCAATTAAGCTTCTGAGCCACTAGAAAGAGATAGAAATAGCCTCGCCCTGAGCTTTATTCACATAATATGAATGCAGTAAATAAACACTGTTTGAGTTTTAACTAACACAATTCGATAGAGTATAAATCTGGTGAATAGGGGGTTAAGTTGAGGCTGCTAAAACTCTATTTGCTGATTGTAAGAGTAAGCAAGCGCAAAACTTTTGTCGTTATCTCGAAAAACATAGCGATGCCTACGGCGGGGTACGCCTACGCCTTATCAACTACGAATACTATCAAGCTGAACAAAGAAAGTTCGATTGAATCTGCCGTTAAACAAGTTGACCGTCGAACTAAGATTTATGGAGCACAGTGGAAACGAGAAAATGTGCCTCAGACCCCCTATTACTTATCCTAATTTAATATCACTCCCCCAATGGGGGATTTTTTAGGGCAGTGAGCGAAAAACACCGCCATGAACACGCCCAATTATAGTGCCTTACTACAAAGCTTTTGGACACCACCTCGTACACCCATTACAGAAAATTCCAACTCAAATAACCATCTTACTGAACCAACAGATATTACTGAATTTCTAGGTGAAGATTTACTCTGGCAACAGACTATCCCTGCCAAAGAACCTAATCTGAAAAATATCCCTAATGACCTGCCAACTAAATTAATTAAAGCACTTCAATCATTAGGAATCACCCAACTTTACTCTCACCAACTTCAAGCCTTACAAGCAATTAGACAAGGTAAAAGTTTAATCCTTACCTCTCCCACAGCCAGTGGCAAAACTCTCAGCACATACCCCGCCATTCTGGAAGGTTGTATAAATCAAGAACATCGAGCATTAGCATTTTATGGACTACGAGCATTAGCGCTAGACCAGTTCCACAAAATCTCTGAACTACTCTCTACCATACCAACACAATCCAGACCTATACTGGCAATGATCACTGGAGATGTCAAATCAGAAAAACGAGAACAAATCCTCAAGAGTGAACCGCATATTTTAGGTGTCACACCAGAATTAATCCACTTTCAACTCAAGCAAGCCTGGAAATCCGCGCATTGGGCAAACTTTTATCAGCGATTGCGCTACATATTAATTGACGAAGCTCACACCCTCTCAGGCAGCTATGGCGCAAATATGTCCTGGCTGATTCGTCGCATTAAACTAGCAGTAGATCATTACGGTGGCGACTCCAAGAAACTGCAATTTATCTTCCTGAGTGCCACTTGTGGTAATCCTAAACAACTGGCTCTGAAACTCTCCGGCTTAAAACCAACTAAACTCAACCCCAAACCCCTAATTTGGATTCGCAAAAGTGGAGCCGCTTCACCATCCAGACAAATAATAATCACTCAGCCCAGTTACAATTTGACTGGTGATACCGCTCGAATAATTCAATTTTTGCTCAATCAAGGTAAATCAGGTATCGCCTTTTGTAACTCCCGTCGCAGTGTGCGGGAACTCACAGAATTACTCAAATCAAACCAAGTAGCCGCTTTCTACAGTGGCATAACTTCTGAGCGTCGTACAGAAGTAGTTGACCAACTCCAGTCTGGCACGATCAAGTGGATTATTGCCACAGAAGCATTAGAAGCTGGAATTGACCTACCAGAATTAGAATGTTGCATTTTGCGTGGCTGGCCAGGTTCCAAAATGGCATACCAGCAACGCAGTGGCCGCGCCGGACGTTCTCAGTCTGGACTGACAGTGCTGCTTCCCAATGCTCTCAATCCTATTGACTGCTATGTAGCAGAACATCCAGAAATGCTGGTATCAGGAGAAGCTGAGGAAGTCTTCTTTAACGACGAATATCCCATCTTTGCTGCTAAACATTTGATGTGTGCAGCAGCCGAAACTGGTATTCCTACTAATAAAATCAAGCACTACTTTGGCACAGCAGCTTACGAGGTAGCAAAACTCCTGTTAGCCCAAGGGCATCTAAATAAAGGTCGTAATGGACTGTGGGCAAAAGGCTATCCCCATAAAGATGTTAACTTTCGGGGTGGCTTATCCCAAACTACCATCAAGCTAGTAGATGCAGAATCTGGGGAAGAACTAGAGGAAATCTCAGAAGATATTGCTCACCGGGAAGTCCATCCCCAAGCCATCTACAAACGACAAGATGCCAATGGACGAATGCTGACTTATCGGTGCATCTCCCTTGACTTGAACAGCAAGCAAGCAATTTTAAAACAGACAGCAGATAGCTCACTGTTTACAGTTGCAGTTACAGAATCAGAAACCAGCAGCCTAACAGTGCTGACAGATCCGGTGAAGTTACCATTGCTGTTTTCTCAAGTCAGTGATGTTGATGATTGTCAGGAATACTTAACCCTGGAACTTAGTTTTGGTGAAGTTAAACACATTACCAGTGGTTACAGTTTAATGACCCAAATCTATGAGCAGACTTGTTTGAACAAGCGGTGTCTTAACTATAAAGAGCTGCTACCTAAAGAACGTCGTTGTCCACTTTGTAGCAAACTCACACGCAAAGCTGTAATTGTGAAAACCCTATCAGAAGAAAAGTTTGAGCAGCCTTTCCGTACTCAATTTTCTGCACCAATGGTCAAAGTAGCAATTAACTCAAGTGCGCGGGAATACCTCCAGCACAATGCTTTGGAAACTAGAACCAATTTAACCCGCAGTGGAGAACCAATTCCACCAGGCTATCAACAGTTGTGGGAATATTCCAGTACCTTGATTGCTATCCACAGCTTTGGGCATCAAATTATGAGAGCGTTACAGCTGGTGGCTAGAGTTGACCCAAAACAGGTAAATTTTACAGTAGTGAAGGAGTTAGGGGAAAATAACAATTACACAGGCTATTTCTATGATACCAGTGATGGTGGTAATGGTGCGGCTGAAGCTGTGTTTAAACATCTGCCAAAACTTGCTAGTGCTGCTAGAGCGATCGCACGAGATTGTAATTGCGATACTGGCTGTGCCAAGTGCCTAATTCAACATGGTTGCCCTGATGGTAACATTGCTTTATTGAAGCAAATGGGATTACTGTTGTTAGATGCGATCGCCTCCGACAAAACGTAGCCTATCGCTACACCTGATGTTTGACACAAGCATCGTCGTAAACATCGCTCAACTTCCAGATTTTATTGTCCCAGATACTCAATCACTGCCTCCAAGTCTGCGATCGCCCGATTAAATCGATTGAGCATTGCTTCTGCTACTTCTGGTTGAGCGTTGACAGTTGGTAGTTTTTCCCTCACCACACCTTTGAGCGCTTCTAGCCACAGCGACAAATTTGTATGTCGAACTGCTGTCAACAATCCCATATTGGTGAGAACAGACAAATGAAATCCAAGTTGGTCTTGTCCACCGTAACCCAAATATCCGTTACTCAGTTCTAGTTTTTCTGGAGTAAACTCAAAATACTGGTCAGAGGTAATACCAGATCCTTCGAGTTTGGGTTGTGGTAATGGAGGTTGGGATTGAGTCATTATCAGTTAGGATTGTTGTACAGCAGGTAATTTTGACATTTGCAAAACACTGTCTGACCAAGTGCCAAGTTCTTGAATAATCTGGTTTTTAGCTTCTGTGTTATTCCAGGCTTGTTCCCAGTTAAACAGCCAGCGTGTGAGAAACCTTCCTAAGTTTGCTAACTCAAAAGCATTATCAATATCTATATCTGGGCCTATCCACTCAATAAAATACATAGTCTCTCTAATCAGGCTTTTGACCACATCCTCATCCGTAGAGTCACTGAAAAGTTGACTTATCCGTGCTAAATTAGTTGCCAATTTTCCCAATCTAACAGGAATACTATCTTGCACAAAGGTTTCTTGCTCATAAGTTAAGCCACTATTCATCCCAGAAACTCCATAATAATTGCGGCAACCTGTTCTCTAATCTTAACGTCCATAATTTCCATTGAACGATTCTGTCGGGGACGGAGATTAACCATAGACTCATAGATTATCTGTTGTGTATCAGGTCTAAAACTAGCAGCCCAAATATCACTCTGCTTACTGCCATCTTCTAGCAACGCCTGTTCACAGTAAAAGTGCATTTCACCTCCCCCAGCCAGAATCCGATGTTCAATATCTACCGCTACCTTAATATAAAACTTTAACTCTTGTAGCATCTGCTCAATTTGCCCCGGTGTAGCACGAACTCTAATAATCTCAATCAAAAAACTTACTCCTATTAAACATACGCTTGCCCTGGCTATCTTGCCTAATTACATCAGCCTTCAACTATCAACATTAAAACCCAATTGGTGCGTAGCTTTGTAACTAAATTTTCTACTTCCTGCAACTGGATTTCCTGCAACCGGCAATACGCTGTATATCTGTATTGAAGCATAATTAATCGAAGTAATTAATTTGCAGCTTACCGCTGCATGGGAGAGATGTTATATTCTCTCCACCATGCCAGTAATTAATCTTGCCGATATTCAACAAATTACTAAAACACAGCAACAACTCCTATTACCCAGTCAAAAATATTATCCAAATCGCTATGCCTTTGACTCTATAGTTGCAGATAATTTATCTTTGGTGATGAAACAACTATTTTTAGGACTGACTGTAGAACCTTTATTAAATGCCTATCCTCAAATTGCTCAGTGGGTTGATCAAATACAGGAACTTGCACCGGAAATTTTTCAATCTCGGAAAAAGTTATTAGTCGATAATCCAGTTATTGCACCTCTTGCAATTAATGACGACAAGCACTTTATTCAAGTATTAACAAATATAGCATTTAAACAAGGTATTCCCAGGCTTTATGAATGGGCTATACGCCATCCATACTTAAGCTGGCAAGACCGGGTAAAGTTGTGGACTACGGCTAGACAATACTCAGTTACTCCTAACCAAATACAACTCGTAGTTTTAGCATTACATCCTGTGAAACCAGCCCAAAGATTAGATGTACGCTGGAATAAAAAGGATCAGATGCAGACTGAAAAATGGTTAATTAAACTACTAACTCAATCTCCAGATAACAAATCACAATCAAACATAGTCATTCCTGAGTTATCGTCAATGGTCAATTTAGAAGCTATTCCAGAAGTCAAGATTTAAGAGGCTAATGCCTCTGCCATTGGCAAATGCTTGTTACAGATAATCCCAATGGTACTAAAATCAACTGTTGAACATGGATGGCTATTATCAAAACTACTGAAATTAGATGATGAATATCAAGGTAGGTGGGAGCAATGGCGATGGACAATGGAAACTGGAGAACTGCCTAAAGAAATACCACAAACTGAGTTTTTAGACTTAGGACATCCTCAAGTTTTACAGATGCTCTCAAGCTGTCTGCAATCTATTCCTAAAGGTGGATGTGGCAGTCCTTCCAGATTTATTCCCTATTTCACTGACTGGTTACTTTATGCTCTAGGGCATCCCAGCATTGCTAAATTGCCTCATGAGCCAGAGGGATGTAACGGTGCGAGTAATCGTCTTATTCAAGAACTAGAACTGAAGCTTTTGATTTCTTGTCCCTTCGATTACTTCGGTAATTTATTGGCTGCTAATCGTTACGGGCAATCAAGAGCTAAATTCTATCCTACTCCTACTTGGACAGCCAGGACAATGGCTATTGCAGCAGTTGACAGTTCTGCTGCAATAGCACCATTTCATATATATGAACCAGCACTTGGTACAGGAAGATTAGCATTGGAAATGTCAAATTATGCCATCAGTTTGACAGGCTGGGAGTGGGATTCACTACTAATAAAAATAGCAAGTTTAAACTTCATGCTTTATGCTCCGTACTTGGCATTGCCTATTCCTAGTTTGGGTGGAGATTTAGTCATCGGAGACACCCTGACTGGCAAGGGTATTTCTTTTATCCGACCAAATCTAAAGTATGAAACTTCTGCATCAACACCTAAACCGAAGCTAAATAATAGTTTGCTGATTAATGGTATCAAATACGAAAATACTAAAGCACAAAATATGTTGCAAGGAAGTTTATTTTGATGGAAATTCAAATTACTGAATGGCAACAACTATTTCAAAATTGTGTCAGTAATCCTCCTCTGCCAATTTCCTTGCCTACTGTAGCCATTGCCAATCCTCCCTATTGCAAAATTAATCTCACTTCCGATTCAGAACTAACCAGATTTGAGATGGCTTATAAATGGATAAAACACGGAGATGGAAGCTACGTTATTACATCTAAGTTGAAAACCCAAGCAGAACAAGAGTGCTTATTTGTAGAACAGTGTTTAAATCAATTGCAACCTGGTGAAATAGTCTGTATCTTGGTATCTAATGGAATTCTGTCTTCATCTAAGCAAGCACACTTTCGCCAATGGCTATTAAAAGACATGGCTTTGCTAATTGCTTCCATTCAGTTACCTACAGAAAACTTTCAGGTAGAATGTGGATTGGGAATTATCACCAGCTTTTTGATTCTTCAGCGCAAAGGTGGAGATTTACCAGTACCAGAAGATTACTCAATCTTTATGGCAGTTGCGGATAAAATTGGTTTTGATAGTCGAGGCCGTCGTCTGTTTCGTCCAATTACAAATGGGCAACAAACCCAAGAAATTGATAGTGATTTACCTCTGATTCTAGAAGAGTTCAAAAAGTTTATCAAAGAGGTATGGCAAAATAATAATGTTGAGAAATAGCACTTGCTGTCTATTAGCGCCGTCAAAGTTACCTATGCAAGTTGTATATGGGGAAAATCAGGACGTATCTCATGAATTTGCAGACTTACTTTAACAACTATAGGATTCCTATTTAATTTTTGAAAAACTGAGAAAATAGAAGCCTTGCGTCATAGAGGTTAGAGCCTCAGTATACTTAGTAAGATTTAAGTCGGATTCCTCTAGCTATTTTCTAATCTAGAACTTAAAATAGTCGTTAATACTGTTTGCGGGACTTTGGTGCGACTTCCGAACCTAGCCTGTAACGCTATCCTAGCTTGTCGTGTCGTCATTCCCCGAACAGTACCCCCTTCAAAAAAGCCACTATGCCAACAATGGACATTAATCGGGCTAACCAACATCAGCAGGTGGCAAGGGAAGATTTAGTCATGTTCATTAATGCCTGCCTCTCCTGCACAGGACAGCGTGAGTTCTACGGTGATGGTTACGGACAGCGCGTATCTATTGACTTTTTGCACGACTATATTTTAGGTAATTACCGATTACTCTATACCCGGACATTAGCAGCAGGAATTAACCACTTCAACCAAGCGCAGATTATCCTCAAATTACTAGCAACAGGAAAACATACACCCCCTGAACATCGACAAGAAGAAGGTGCATTAATTGCCGCAGCATTAACAGCCCTACCACCACAACGAGGTTGGGAAGTATTGCAACAATTGCGGAAAAGAAGTATCAATAATCGTCGTAGCAGAGCGATCGCTCGTGATTATCTCCAGCAAAAACGTGACATCAACTTTGATGCTGTGAAGTATCGCTCTAAATTTCGAGCGATCGCTTCCCATGCTCACCTCACCCTACCAGGGGAATTAGGCAACTTCCTCTTTGGTAAATGGAAACAGCAAGTTTATCAAACAGAATTATTCGAGACATTTCGCCAAGCACACTATAGCGCTCAAGCAGTTTATCAGTTACCCTTTACAGTTGCCGAAGGTTTAGCAGCGAAACATGGAATTAAACGAGAGGTCTTTTTATCCCGTATTCAAGAGCAAATGACCTTGAATGAAAAATTGCGCTTTCAAGGTTCAGCCAACCGCACAGAAGTAGAAATCGACATTAATTTAGGTCATCTCCCCCTAACTCGTTTGGCACTGTATATCCTATCTTTGCCATTGGATACTCGTAAACAGCAGTGGGATATCTTAAACCAAGCATTAGAGAAATCTGCTGCCTTCACATTAAGAAAATCACCCCTAAAACTAGGACGAGTAGCAGCAGTCCTAGATTGCAGCTACTCCAGTTCCGGTTCAGCCGAAAAACATCGTCGTCCTCTAGGGGTAGCTTTAGCTACTCATTACTTACTAAAAGCAGCATCCCAGGAATACCAAGCTTTTTGGACAGCATCAACCAGCGATCCACTGCTGATTCTACCTCGTGGACAAACAGACCTAGCTACTCCCCTACTGGATGCTTTGGACTGGGGCGCAGATTTAGTAGTACTTGTCACCGATGGTTGGGAAAACGATCCCCCCTGTGGAGCATCGGAAATTCTGCGTGTATATCGCGATCGTTTAGACCCAAAACAAAAAACTTCCATTATTCATTGCAATCCTGTTTACAACGCCGATGACTTTTCTTTACACCCCCTGAGTCCCGCAATTCCCACAGTAGGATTACGAGATGCAGAAGATTTACCTACGATGTTGGGCTTTGCCCGGTTTGCTGAAGGTTCTGCATCTTTAGCTGAACTGGAGGCATATTTAGCAGAGCGAGTCAAGCAAATGTTGGACAGGGTGTAGGCTGTAAGGTATAGGTGTACCTCATATAGTTGAAAACCGTTGTAAATATTCCACTATGGCCAAAGACCTATTCCACCAAGCCGTCAAGCAAGCCTTAATCAAAGACGGATGGACAATTACTAGCGATCCATTAATCATTCGCATAGAGCGCGTTAAACTAGAGATTGATCTCGCTGCTGAAAAAGTATTTGCTGCTGAAAAAGATGAGCAGAAAATTGCTGTAGAAATTAAAAGCTTTATCAATCCCTCCGTTATTAGTGATTTTCATAATGCACTAGGTCAGTTTCTCAACTATCGCCTTGCCTTAGAAATGACTGAACCTGATCGCATCCTCTATTTAGCTGTTCCTATTGATATTTTTAATACTTTTTTTCAGGAGCGTTTTACTCAAGCAGCAATATCACATTATGCCCTAAAAATAATAGTATATAAACCGAATACAGAGGAGATAATCGAATGGAAAAACTAGCCAAATATCGCCAAATTGTGCGCGAATTATTAATCGCCCATGCCACCCCAAACCCCCCAAACGAACCAAATATTGAATGTCAACTCATTTTTGATACAGAACACGATCACTATCAAATTCTAGATATTGGTTGGCAAGAGTTTAATCGTATTTATGCCTGTTACATTCATTTAGACATTAAAGATAATAAAATTTGGATTCAGCACAATATGACAGAAGCCGATATTGCTCAAGAGCTAGTGGAAAGAGGAGTTCCAGCTTCAGATATTGTTTTAGGCTTGCATCCCCCATACAAACGCCCCTATACCAAATACGGTGTTGCTTAAAGTTAATAAAAATAGACACACCATCTTATGGCATCCAAAAGCAATCTGTTAGCAGACATATCACTCAAAGGACTAGAAATTGCTCCTTCTCAAATACGGGGAACAGTGCGGATTGTGCCATTATTGCGTCATCAAGTACGTAACGACTTGCGTTTGCTGCGTCGTAGCTACGATGAAGATTTAGCAGTTGTTTCCTTAGCAGGAGAAATGACAGCACCAGGAATGAAATATTTTTCCTATGTTCCTCACGGCCTAGTGTTGTCTTGGACTAATGACGGCAGTCCTGTGGGGGCTTTTGGGGGACAGCTTTTTAAAACAGATGGTAAACAGCTAAACTATGGTTGCGCCAGTGTCCGGTTGATGCACCGAATGGCGAAGCGGGAATCTAGTAATCAACTGAGATTTTTGCCACTGCACTTGGCAATGGAAGGTTTTTTATCAATGTTTTTCTCTGGCCCTGATATTGCCTGGAGTGAATATTCTAAGTATGCCCTTTCTCATGGGTTGGGTAGCCGAATGGAAAGCTCTTTTAGTGGACGTTACATTGCTGGACTTGAAGATGCTTTGCGGGTATTTGAAATTCACTCTCAACAGGTTGGAGTATTAGTATTTGTTGCCGAAGCATTAGCATCAGCTTTTGTAGTACCGACACCAGAGGACTATCGACTTCTGCACAATAGCTTGTTAGAAGATTTCTATGGTGAGTTACTGTACCAATACGCGTTGCTGCACGATACTACTTTGACCATGAGTGTATCTTTAGATGAGTCAAAAATTAATGATTTAACAGCTTTGAGAGTAGCAGTACAAAATATGCGTTCAGATTGGGCATCGTTTCAGGGTTTCATGGCCGAGGGACTGTTAGGACGCAAGTTAATTTCCCAAAAAGTCTATACTGCTGGTTCGTTCATGTTACAACGATTTATTACTGACCTCAACCCCAACGAAGAAAATCATATTGGGGAAGCAATTATTCGAGAGAATGGTGAATTGGAGTATTTGAAGACTTACCGCTTATCAGGAATGCAGACTCGCCGAGTTTATTTGCTGAGTCAGTTAGCAGAGCATAATTGGAATTTGGATGCTACAGCTAGTAAATTGGGCAATACACGAGAGGAATTTGTGCTGCGTTTAGAAAAGGTGGGTTTTGGTTATTTGCTTAATGCAGAAGTACGACAAGCGGCATTGAAAAAAGTTAAGGGTAAAAGGTGATATTGTCTTGCTAAGATTCAGCATTAATTTGTAAAAATTTAATTTCAATACATTCGCCAATTTCCGAAGGAGTAAGCTGTCGTGCGTATAACTTGCACTTTTTAGGTCTGCAACCATTGGTAACTCTGTAATGCTCTGGAAAATTACAGATGCGACAGCTTATATATAACACTTAGTTAAACAGCGTTAACACAACCTAAAAAAGTGAAAAAAGGCTGCCAAAATCTACCAGTTAACACTGAAGATTCTATGCAGTGAGCAACAAGATATCCAACAATATTTCGCTTCTTAAAAGCTACCAGCCTCTTATCCTTGCAATCCGGGAGTTTGATAAACTCGTGCTGGGAAATTTTCTAAAACATCAGTTTCACTGCTACTAGACTCATGTGCAGGTGCTACATCTTCTTCTGGTAATGGCAACATCCGCGCGGCTGACTCAATCCGTTCATGTAATGCTTGTGTTAAAGTTTTAATATCAGGAATTATCACCTGACTTTCTAAAGCAGGTTTAACTTGTGTGTCCCAAAGAGCCTCACTATCATGCGCCCGTTTTTCATCGGCTTTAGACACGGGAATAATTAAAGGATAAGGAATAGAAGCTTGTCCCTCGGAACTGTAACCAGGACTGGTAATTACGCACTTGCCTTGAGGAAATTTCAAAATTTCGTCAGCACTGATTACAGGCATTTTTTGCAAATTCTCACTCCAGCTAATTGAACGGCTCATTTGTCCGCCAAGCGATCGCCCTGTGGTACGATTTTTAATCAGCACTTCCTTCTCACCGTAACGCTTTGAGTAATCCTCAGCCGTTTTGTAGTTCCCAGGATTAAACAGAACATGGGTACTACAAGCAGAAGCGATCGCACTCCCCATTTTATCTCCATAAATATCGTAAAGTTGCTCTAAACTTTGGATACCCAGAATAAAGCAGGCACCGTTGGAACGATATTCATTAATCCATTGAGGTAAACGGTCTAGCTTAATTGATGGTAATTCATCCAAAGAAATAATCAACGGGTCTTTGCGGGGACGGCTCAAATTACCAACAATCATCAAGTGCATTGCAGCCGCCAGCAGAGGCCCAACCACACTGCGGCGTTCATCATCTAGCTTGAACACTACCATCTCTTTACCTTCCAGCTTAGTGGGAATGTCCGATTTCCCTATAAATGCCCTCAGCAAATCAGCTTGGATGAAAGATGAAAAAGTACCTGCTGCTGTGGTCAAAATCCCAGAAATAGTCTTCTCTGCATCCTTAGCACTCAAAAATTGAATAAACGAAGTTGCCACCCATTCATCCAACCTTTTGGACTGTACTGCATGGTCAAGACGTTGTACAAGTTTTGGCAACCGCAGCACCGCATAAAGCATCGCCATATCTGGGTAAGGAGAACCCTTAACTAACTGCAAAAGTGCTTTAGCTAACAAGTCACCGGCTTTAGCAAAGAACTCATCACTTTTACCACCACTGGAAGCATTGCGGTTAATCACTTGTCCAATTTCCCCCGCCATTACCCCATCGCGTGCATCACGCATATAATCCAAAGGATTGATCACACCGCTAAAGGGTTCACCGGGGGCAAATACTCGTACTTTATAGCCATAACGTGCAGCTAGGGGTGCATGGAGTCGTAGTTGGTCGCCCTTCTTGTCGTAGAGTAAAATCGGAAAACCTTGCTGCATCGCACTTTCTAACATCCGGTCTATGGTAGAGTAGGTTTTACCAGACCCAGGCGCACCTATTACCAGTGTTCCCCTTTCGGCATTGGGAAACCAAACTGTAGGAGATGCACCTAACATTGTTTGCAGATTAGTAATTAGCGTAGGCGTAGCCCATCGTAGATATCGCCATTTACCTTTTACCCAATAGCGAGGAGTTCCAGACCACAGGGTAACTTTATTGTGTTTATGCTCCTTGATTTGCTTGAGTGCTAGGTTAGTTGCTGCTAGTTTCTCGCTAATACCGGAGACTTTACCAGTGGTAATTTTTCCCTTACCACTACCACTGATTTGCAACAACAGTATAACGAACAGTATTCCACCTACCATCATCCAACCTTGGGGATTGTTATACTGTTGAAACAACTTGCCAAAGTCAATGCTAGCCAGAGGTGCTTGGAAGGATGACACTTCAATTAATGTCGAGTTAGCAGTGATCTGGTTGTGTGGTAGATTTTTCTGGGAAATGTTCATAGCAGTGAAGTATGCATTTAGCAGAAATTTTAGCTACCAAGTGAAAGCTAGGGTATTGACCTTTTGGACATTTTTTTAGAGGTGTTAGAAACTCTATTTCTAGAGGAGTGTCAGATACATAACAGCTTTATGAATGATTGCTGTTAAACCTGGCCAATAAATCCTCACGGGAGAGATTCGATAACTGCAACAGTAAAGAAGCATACTCTTGTGAAGGTAGCTCTAGAATAGGCTGAATAATTGTGGCTAATTGTTCATCCAGCCTACCAAATCGAACTGTTGGTAAATTTTCTACAACCATCCCTTGCCCTTGCTTTTGAGCCTCTTGCTCCCACTGCACATATAATGGTGATAATTTCATGATTAACCTCCTGTCATCCTCATCTATATTTTCGCTAGTTTGTAAATTAGCATTCAAGATACTTTATTTGATGGCGTAGTTTAAATCTGTGGTGGAGAGTAATTGCCTCATAAACAACGATTGGTAAATAAGTTTTGAGGCTAACGCCTCATGCGTTGGGCAATCATATTTATGTACTCCAATGGTTAAATCTAGGGTTTCAAACAACTCTAATCGCTCCAATCAATCTACTGGCAAAACTGCTGCTGATAATCCCAAAGCTAATACCAAAGCTCAAGCAGCTAAATCTAAAGCTTCTAACACTCAATTGTCAGACCTTGATATTGACGATATTGACCCAGAACTTCTCAGCGACAGTTATAACCAAGTTAGACGACCGTTACTGCCTTACGGCATTGTCGTTAATGACAAACCCGCCGGACTTCTAATTCCAGAAGACCAGTTAGAAAAGGCTGGCTGGCTTGATATGCCTGATGAAAACGACCTAACTATTGTCACCCTAACTGAAGATGTTACTGGACTCTTAATTACTCAAGCACGCTTATTAGTTTTAGCTTTTGTACCAGAATATATCCGTTATAAGTCAGATGTTGAAGACTTAGGTGGTTCTTTTGTTGGGCTTTATGATGAATACAAGCATAACCTTGACAAGAAAACAATGGATGTGTGTTCAGAACATGCACTGGTGTTTCTGGATGAGGATAATCAACCCCTGCATACTACTCCTGTCGTTGTCCGCTTTAAGAATGTAGCTCTCTGGAGTTTTAAGTCGGTGCGTGAGGAGTTTTACCGTTCTTTGGAGAAAACCTTTGCTAACTATTTCCAAGTGCCATTTAGCGGCAAAAGCGATAGGTGGCGTAGCTTAGGTGTACTGGAAGTCGAGTTCAAAGCTGTCAAAGAAGGCGAAGGTAAGAATAAACACGACTGTTGTAAGACTGTAGCTTATACCAAACCCACCGTTGAAAATCTGTCTCAATTTTATTTGGGTCAACCCGCAGCTAAAGCCCTAATTTGGCAACAACATGATGCGATCGCTGGTTTTAATGAACCTCAATCACTACCTGCTTTGCCGGGAGAATCGGTATCTGTAGACGTGGAAGTATTGCCACCAAATAAGAATAGGAACAAAACTCAAAGCGTTCGTAAATCGAAACCAGCGACCAAGCCACCTCGCAAAATTCAACTTATTGACGATGATGACTTCCTCGATGAAACCGACGATTTGGAAGCTGAGTTAGACGATGATGATTTTGAGGAGGAAGACGATGAACTGGATGATGAGGAATAGTCCAATGCAACTATAGCGTCTGTGCTGGTAAACTACCCAGTACTCAGTGCTGAGTCATGAGTTCTGAGTAGATTAAAAGTCACTCAGTACTTATGTACTTGGTATATGCCCCGCACGGCATCCACTTGTGGGCGGCCTTTTAACTCAGCACGGGCTAAACGCCCCGCTACCGCTAACAGCACTCTTCATCCACCATTGACCTAGATACCGATTTAATGGGAATTTCCTAGAGGTTTTAGAAGAAAACTCTGCCGTAGCTAAGATGACTATGGCAGAGTTTTCTTCTAGATTTCGAGTTATCAACTTTGGGAATTTTTACTATTAGTGAAAAGCTGACTATCAGCAAGTTGATAGCCAGTGCCATTGAAACAAAAATTCAATTGGCGTAGCTGCTCTTGCTCAGTTTGCAGTACTTTAATGCACGGTAATGCCTGACCTCGGTTCTCTCCCACTGACAACAAATGTTTACCTGGTGGTAGATTGGGATTCAAGTAACTCAAGAATACCTGAGTAATTGGTTTGTCCTTTCTGAGCCAGTAACCAGTATACAGACATCCCAAAGCACCACAGACATCAGGCGTGTTCAAGTTGAAAACTGCAAACCTGCCGTCTTTCCCTTCCACACTCCAAGCCAGTATATTTTTAGCAGATACTTTGGAATTTAACTCTGTATTTTCTACAATCACCTGTTCAACGACTGTAGCAGGCACAACATTAGCAGCTTTGTTCCAAGTAACAGTTGCCGCATTTAAGCTACAACCCCCTAAGCTCATGAGAATCGACAGCAACAAAAAGATGCCCAAACCAATGCGAAACCAATGAATCCAGTAGCGTACCCTCATAGTCGGTGCTGGTAATTGATATGCAGTTGTCTTCAGTGGTTGAGACTGAGTAGAGGAGGCGGAGTCAGAATAAACTCCCTTTCCTTCCCCTGTTTGTCCAAAGTGTATTTTTGAATGCAGATCAGTATCAAGTATTTCTTTTATCTCATGGGGTGAAGTAATAGAAGTTTTAGATAAATCTGTCATAGTCTACCTCCCATTTTCAGTATTTTTAGCAGTGCTGATGTAGCTAGAATTTACATTAGGAGAACAGGTCAGCGTTTCATTATCGCTATTACTGTTGCGATAACTAGCTAAAGCGGTTTTGCCGTAATCTTTGAGACTGAGGCGACCGAGGGCATCTGAGCCATTTCCATCAACTTTGCTGTAATCACCACCAAAATGCTTTTGAGCCACTCGTTCAATTAGGCGTTCGCCCGTAAATGGCTGTCCTGTAGCCGGATCGATTTGCTCTTGTGTCACTTGAATTTTTTTAGCCATATCAGCCATAAATGCCCTATCTTGGTCAGCTGGAGGAAAAAACTCAAATAGTTCAGCCTCTGTTGGTTGATGCCCTTGCTCTACTTGACTCAAGAACTTTTGACCTCCAGGCTTGGCAGCAATTAACTGCACTGCATAGGGGTTATAACTCATGAACTGGTAGCGACCGAGAGCGCGACCACAATTTAACCCCCCATCCGCACAGGTATGTATGCCAATGGCTTTGTAATCGCCGCTACCAGCGCTCTCAATCTCCGCAATTGCATTTGAGAGCGATCGCAAATCAATACCAGAGAATGATTGATCTGTTATCGACTGACTAGCACTACTAAAGGTGCATGGATTAATCTTCTCTGTTACTCCAGTACGGTTGGTAGTGTTAGCTTTCGGCTCTCTTGTCGCTCCAGTTGGTAAAGACGCGGTATTTGTCCTCTGTTCACTCAAATTACCTACAAATATCAGAGAGTTAACCTTGTAGCTGAAAAAAGGAACAGGCCCGATAAAGTAAGGTGTACAACCCATTCGCCAAGCACAAAACCGAAAGAACAAAGCCGTATCTACCGTATCAGTCGTTTCATCCGGCTCCATTACCACCACCTTAAAAGCTTTACCAAACGGTAGCCGTCCTGTTGGTTCCCGACCGTTATTCACTGCTTTCAGGATACCCCGCCCGCCCTCGACTTCTTGGTATTTACCGGAAATCCACTGTTTACCTTCCAACTTACTGCGATGGCGGAACGCCCACCTTCGGTGATCGCTACGACCTGCATTTTCCAAATCATCCAATTCTAAGTAAGCGCAGTCTTTTACAGTACAAGGCACAGAAAACCCTTGCACGTCTGAACCAGAAATCGTATTGTTACGGCGGTTTTCTGCTGGCCCATAAACTACATCAATCCGCATTACCAAGCTACCAATTTCAGTGATGGGATTAGGCATTAATCCTAAAGGTACTTGTCCCAAACCAGGAATATCCGAAACATTGCTATTCATCCAACCTGTAAATTGTTGTAGCTGTACTGCATCTAAGTTAGGAATTGAAGAAATAGAAAACTCTGACAAGTCGATTTCTCCCAGCTTCATTTGCCCAACTTCATACTGTGTTAGTACTTGAGCTAGTGTTAAATTAGATGCAGCAATCCCCTGAGATTTTAGTAAGGTTGCAACAGGTGTAATATTGTTTACTTGTGTCTTAGCTAATTCTGGAACAACCTGAGCTAAATGGCTCAATGTCTGCTCACCAATTAGGGGAAATTCACTCAAGGCAATTTTGTTTAAATCTATACTGTTAATGTCTGTGTTCGCCTCTGGTTGTGTGCCCAGAGCGATCGCCTGGATCGCCTGCAAAGAAAACTCCTCTGCCTGTAATGCTTCACTGATATCTCCTAACTTCAAATATTGGTCAGGAGTCATACCCACATTCCAAGTGCGACTCAGGTCATAACCTAGTGTTTGACTGTAGGGACTGCCATCAATTGCACCGGATTGACTGATACCTGGTAGCTGGGCCAGAGAAATGCGGCTCCAGTCTGGCAGCAAAACTTTAGTAGCAGGTAGTCGAGACTGAGGATTTGCAACTTCTACAATTCGAGTCGGTAAATTGCCATCACCAATTGTGTTGATTGTAGCTTGTGCGGCGATACTATAAATAATACAAGCAATGACAACCAGAAGAGATATCCATACTTTTGGTATCTTCATAATTTCAGGTTTAAAAATGACAGCAACTACACCCCGATAAGCAAAGTAATTTATTGAATGAGAACCCAATTAATTGTTGCTTATGGGGTATAGGAAGAGAGTGAAAATATGACTTATAACTCTAGCTCCGGGAATGCTGACTGTTGACTTTTCTTAGACTTGTAACCGGAGCCAGAGCCATATCCTGGTAATTGAGGATTGGGATTAGCAGCCGATTCAGTGTAAGGTGTATCCCCAAGATTGATTTCAAAAATATTCTCTTGATAACCATCCCTAAATTGGTCTGTTTGCAAAGGATTACTACTATCTCCAGAACTTGATTGCTCAACACCGTAACATAAAGATTGATAGCCACTGCCAGACTGATAATTACTACTGTCGTCAGTATCAAGATTTTGGTTAATTGTGGGTTCGTTATTCATTGGCATTACCTAAAAAAGCTGTATCAATGCCAGCATAAAAAGATTTATCTAGTATCAGCATTTACCTTTTGGACATTAATTTTTTAGCCGATTGGCTATTTTTGGTGATGCGCTCATATCGAGATGAAAAATGGAGCAAATGAATTTCATTTCACCAGAAATAATGGCAGAAATTAGTGATGTTAATAGTACCAAACTGCCAGACAACACCCGAAAAATGCTGCAAGTTCTGGCAAGTTTAAATACACCAAAAGAATTATTAGCAAGCCTTTTAGAAATAGCTGAATTTTCCCTACACCATGTTCGCTACCTTGCAGGGCCATTGGTAATTCATCGCAGTCCTTGGAGTGATACGATTCCCCAATGGCTGAAGTTTGCTTGTATTCAGGATCGATTGGAACTTATCTTCACTGAATACGAACAGAATCAGGTTGGTGTTTCCAGCACAGCCACAGAAGTTCTTACCTACATGATGCCTGCAACTTACGAAGCACCTTTACATAGGGATTACGCTGACCTTTATCTTTGGGTAGGTAATGAAGTTTTAACCAAATACGATAAATTACCAAAGGGTTGCAAGAGTTTTTATGAATTTATAGGTGATGGTGATACGAGCAATGCCAGCAATAATCGCATCATTCATTTTAATCAGGTAAAAAATGAATTCGACTATCTTAGCAGGTCAATTCGACGCAGCATAGTTAAACACGCAGCACAAGAGGGATGGGGTAACCCGGATTTCTCACAAGTGAGAAAAAAACACTTGGATTAGCCAGATTTAGGATA
>NZ_CAWUDN010000042.1:0-62411 GCF_963920915.1 Nostoc sp. PCC 9305 | reverse complement strand
TTGCGTGGCGGGGTGTAGCCCCGCCCGCTATTTGTGCCAGTTGCGTAAGTCCTGTAATAGTTTTTGAATTGAAGACTTTGAATTTTCGATTCTGTCTTCAAAAGATCCAAAGACATGATTGCATGAAGATTATCTTGACAGAGGAGATTAGATTAAGTATATTTACTTTAGTACAAAAGTACTATTAAGCCTCAAAGGGAAAACTATACCTGAAAAACAGAAAGGCATATATGTGGAAAATTCGTACCCACTAAGTGTCAGACGTGGATCATTTCAGTATTTACACTGGGTTAAAAATGTTGATTCAAAGGCTACTCTGATGTCTGCATAGGGTAGTCATTGATATGGCTTGCTACCCAATAAATCATTTGCCTATTGAAGGGAGTTGGAAGATGACTACAGTTGGAGTCAAAGACAGCAAACAACAACTAATGCAAGCATTTCAACAAATTATTATCCAAAGAAAAAAACTTGAATCTAAAATAGCAACCAAACAAGAGGAAGCAGAAAAGGCAAAAAGTCAAGAAATTCTGCAAGCCGCTTCTGCATATACAGTTGATAGTATTGTCAAAGGTTTAGCTGATTTACAATTAGAGTTTGGCAGTATTCTCAACGGATTATCTGAAAAACTAGCTCAGGAGAATTCCAAGTTAGATGAATTGAACCGAGCTATAGAAATTGAAACCCAACGTCTACAAGAACTGCAACAAATTAGAGTTGTAGCCGATACTTTAGACGTTTTAAGTCAAGAACACCAAGAAAAATTAAAAATTCTCGAACAAGATACTATTAGCAAAAAGGAAGCACTAGAGAAAGAAATTACAATCAGACGGAAAGAATGGCAAAAAGAGCAAGCAGAGTATGAAGAAAAACTTCAAGCATATAACGATTTATTAGCCAAAGATCGCCAGCAAGAACAAGAAGAATTTCAGTATAAGTTAGAAACTACTCGCAAACTCAATACAGACAGCTACGAAGGGATAAAGCGCCAACAACAAAGGGAAATACAGGAAAATTCTCAAAAGAAAGGGAAAGATTGGGCAGAGCGAGAAAAAATCTTCGCTGAACGCCAACCACTCTTTGCAGATTATGAACAAAAGGTAATTACATTTCCTAGCGAACTTGAAGAAGCCGTTAAGAAGGCTAGAGAAGAAGCAATTAAAGAAACAAGCCAAAAAGCTAAAATTGAGGCTGATTTATTTGAAAGAGAATGGGAATCGAATAAACAGAGTTATGAACAAAAAATTCAATCTCTAGAAGAAACAATTAAAAAACAATCAGAGCAAATAGAAGGCATTTCTGCTCAATTGCAAACTGCATTAAAACAAGCACAAGACTTAGCTATGAGGGCTTTTGGTAGTTCTAACCCTAAATAGTTGTGACTTCGTAGCATCTTAAATCATTTTAAATTCCTGAAGAGGAGGTTTGTTGTGGTGGGGAAAAAACCGACTGATAAGAATACTAAAGTAGAAATTCTTCAGGCGTATGAGGAGTTGGCAAAAGAAAAAGCAGCACTGAAATCAGAGCTTGATAAAGCTGGCAAAGAAAACCAGTCTGGAACTAAAGAACAGCCTAAATTAGAACAAAAAATAGCTATGAATCAGCTATCTAGTGTCCAACAAAAGATGAACAATACAATTGAAAGCTTGGCAAAGATTCAATTAGGTTTTGGCAGTGCTGCTAATGAATTATCGGAACAGCTAACCACAAAATCCTCTAAATTGGAAGAAATTAGGCGAACTTTAGAAGAAGAAATCCAACAATTAACACAACTGCATAATTTAGAAATTTCTGAGGATATCTTGGATACTCTCATCCAATCTTATGAAGATAATACTAAAGCTTATCAGGAAGAATATAGCCAACGTTCTGAAGTGTTATTCCAAGAAATACTAGAGCAAAGAAATACTTGGGGAAAAGAACAGGAGGAACAGCAACGGGCGATAAAAGAACGGAATGAAAACTTGAATAAAACTCGGCAACGCGATGCAGCAGAGTATAAGTATAATTTAGAACTCCAGCGGCAACTGCAAAATGACGAATACGAACAAGAGCAGAAAGCGCTATATAAGCAACTGGAAGAATTACTACAAGAAACAGAAAAGCAGTGGGCTGAACGGGAGAAAGCAATTTCTGAAAGAGAGAAACAATTTGAAGAATTAAAAGCCAAGGTAGAGGCTTTTCCGAAAGATAAAGAAGCAGCCATCAAAAAAGCTACAGAAGAAGGCAAAGGCATTGCCCACTACCAAGCTAAAGTAAAATCAGATTTATATTCCAAGGAAGTAGAAGGGCAAAAGCGTTTCTATGAACAAAGACTGCAATCTCTAGAACAAACTATAACTAATCAAGAGACGCGCATTCAAAATCTTTCTAAACAACTGGAATCCGCTCTCAAACAAGTTCAGGATTTGGCAGTTAAAGCTATTGAAGGTACATCAAATGTTAATTCATATCAGGCAATCAAAGAAATAGCTTTAGAACAGGCAAAGACTCAAGCAAAAAATAAATAAGCTGATTTATTTTTGATGAAAATTGCAGAGGCTTAATTTAATTTAAGCCTCTGCAAGTAACTCTAATGCTTTTTATTCAGTTTTCTTTGGTTTTTTGAGGTCTGAGGGAGGTTGTACTTTCTTCTTCTTTGTTGCGCTAGCCTGCGTTTGCTTTAATGCTTTGTTAGAATTTTGTTCTTGACTAGACATAATACTAAGTTTTAATATTTGTATTACTGGTATTTTAGATTACATAAGTATATCACAGAGAATTTAAGTTTAACTAAAAAAGTTAGTAAATAATGTTACCCCTGTAGGAACCTTCACTTTTAAGGGGATAAAGGCATCTGGTGCAAAAGAGACGTAGCACTGCTACGTCTCGACAAGAGTTGGTAATGGCATTTTTTATAGTTGGTTGCGGGGGTGAGGTTCTTGCAATCATTAAAGTTTATTTTTAAACCCAAGGAACAACTTCGATATTTTCCCGATAAAATTCCTTATTTGCTATACGGTTGAAGTATTTGCCTTTGTACTCAAAAAGATGTAATAGAATGAGTTCTAGATACCATAATCCAAGTTTATAAGCATCTATTTGTTCTGGAAAGCGTTGGTTAAGATATTTTTGACGCTTTTTTGGATTAGGATGAACGATTGCATTACGTATCTCTGTTAAAGCCTGTGCGCCATCAACCCAATTTAATTCTTTTTCTTTTGAGGCTTTGAGCAAGTCAGTTAAGCTGTCAGGGACTTTCAGTGGGACACCACACTGTGAAAGGAGGCGTCTTAGTTGTTCAGCTGCTGGAAGTTTTTTAAATTCTTGTTGACTGATGATAGCTTTTTCTTCCACTAGAAGAGTCCAAGCAAGGATTTCAAAAGCAGCTTGCATCAAAACAATGGAACCTTGTATTGCTCCGGCTTGAGCAATACTTTCCAAATACCAATGGATTGCAAACCTTATCGGCTGATTCCAAATAGTACTTCGCCAGCGATTAAGGAAACCTGGAAAAAGTTTACTGAGACTGCAAGATTCTTGCGAATCTGCAAACCACGAATGCACACTTCGCCAGGGTGATGTTGTATAAGAAGTACATTTTTCCCAAACCTTTTCCCCGCTGTTGTCATAACCGACTAATAGAATAGGAGAAGTTCTGAAGCCTCTAGAAAAAGAGAGAAACCAATGCAAAGCTTCCAATACATCATCAGCTTCCTCTGTGGTAAAAGGCTTTTTATCGGAACGTTCGAGTGTCCCCACATGAGTTATGGCGTAGCCTCCTTTTGATTTGAGAGACTTCATAATATTTCCGAAATTTTCCAAGCGGTCAATAGAAATATACCAACTCTCAGCTTCTAATATAAGTCTACCTCGCCACATTCCTCTTGATGTTGATATAGCCATTCCGCTAAATTGATGAAAGTTGGTTAGGTGAAAGATTATATATGATAAATTATGTTCTGAACTGAATATTACAGGTTTATTTAAGTTACCTGAAATATCTCCATCTTGATGCTCAAAGTAGATAGGAAGAATACTAGAAATCCAAACTTCAGCATAAGCTTGGATTTCTAAAAGGTTTAGATTACCTTTACCAAGCTCCAATTGAAAAAGGGATTCATTATTAGATTTTGAAAACAGGAACTTAACATCGGGAGATGGCAGCCATTCAAAGGAAACAGTACCATATCCTTCATATACAGTTCCTTCTTGAGTAATTTTTAAGGAACCTTGATAAAGTTGGATAGGTTGATTAGGTTCTCCAGTCAAGTAAATTGGTATAAGTGCAGGAGGATATTGTTTAAAAAGCGATTCCAAAGATTCCATTGAGAGTCTGGTTAGTATATTGAATAAATTTTTACTGTTGCATCCTTAAATATACTAAGTCAGTTAAGCCAGTTATTGCCAGGGTGATATCGCTTCAAACTCAAGGTTCTGTTCTTGCCCAATTTTCTAAATTAATTCCCTGCACTCTCACTCTCAGCAAATCAGAATCATTGGAAACGAGAATTAAACCGCGTGTAATTGCTGTAGCCGCTATCAATATATCTTGTTCTTGTATCGTCAAACCCCTACGTTGTAAATCCACATGGATTTCGCAGGCTCTCTCAAGAATTTCTATATCATCCAAGAATAAAACTTCATATTTTTGAGAAAATTGATTAAATTCTGCTAGCTGCCTCATAGCATTTGCATATAAAAGCCCTCTTTTAACTTCATAATAAGTTATGCAACTGATAAACACTTCTTGTCCCGAACGATTAGCATCCCGTAGTTTTCTGCCAACAGTTGCATTTCTCCTCAAAATGTAACTAACAATATTTGTATCTAATAAATAAGTCACTTAATCTATTTTCGTTTTACTGCTTCATCGTACATTTTGATTTGCTCTGGGGTCAAATCATTGAACGTACCAGAAACAGCCTCTAACACAAGAATCTTATCAATTCTGCGTGTCAATTCATGCTCGGTAATAACTCTTATTTCTTTTTGTGACAACTGCCCAAAGAGTTCTACCAACATTTCTATCATTTCCTGTTGGTTTAACTTAACTTGATATAAGCTATTACCTTTAATGAGCTTTTCAACGATTGGTGATATGCGGTTACTCAGTTCTTGATGATAATTAGCAACTTCTGCCATAATTCCCTCCATTAATCAAATAATTCCCGTATCCCGTAATTATAAACAATCTCCCTCAACGCTCCTCTATGTAAAAAAAGGCGGGCCTTTCAGCCCACCTCACACTATTTTGAGAATATTCTGTTGCTATTAACCCAACAATTGTTTAGCCTTAGCTAATA
Organism: Nostoc sp. PCC 9305; assembly: GCF_963920915.1. Taxonomy (NCBI): domain Bacteria; kingdom Bacillati; phylum Cyanobacteriota; class Cyanophyceae; order Nostocales; family Nostocaceae; genus Nostoc; species Nostoc sp. PCC 9305. The sequence goes on along the minus strand of NZ_CAWUDN010000042.1, from coordinate 57,126 downwards.
CATTATCAACGCTAAAACCAAACTTCTCTAAACAAACACCACCTGGAGCCGAAGCACCAAAGCGATCGATACTAACAGTATCGCCTTCAGTACCCACGTATTTGTGCCAACCGAAACTAGCGGCAGCTTCTACAGACAAACGCTTGGTAACAGCTTTTGGCAGAATGGACTCTTTATAAGCCGCATCTTGTGCTTCAAACAGTTCCCATGAAGGTAGCGAAACAACACGAACTTTCTTGCCTTCAGCCTTAAGTTTTTCGGCTGCGCCAACGGCGAGGCTCAATTCTGAACCAGTACCAATCAGGATGATATCGGGTGTACCTTCGCTATCCACCACGGTGTATCCACCCTTTGCTACGCCCTCAACCGATGTACCAGCCAAGTTGGGAACGTTTTGACGGGTGAACGCCAATAGAGATGGAGCGTTTTGCTTCGCTTTTTCAATCGCTATTTTATAAGCGCCAGAGGTTTCGTTACCGTCTGCGGGACGAAACACTAATAAATTAGGAATGGCACGCAAGGAAGCGAGAGTTTCAATGGGTTGGTGTGTCGGGCCATCTTCACCTTGTCCAATGGAATCGTGAGTCATCACCCAAATCGAGCCAGCTTGGGAAAGGGCGGATAAGCGGATAGCAGCACGCATATAATCTGTGAAGATCAAGAAGGTAGCACCGTAGGGAATTAATCCTGAACTGTGCAGCGCTATACCATTACAGATTGCGCCCATAGCATGTTCCCGCACACCAAAGTGGATGTTGGGGTTTTGGTATTCTCCTTTTTGGAAGTCGCCCTTGCCCTTGATTTCGGTCAAGTTGGAGTGGGTTAAGTCAGCCGAACCACCAATCAATTCAGGTAATACCGCCGCCAGTTTGTTGAGGCAGGTTTCTGAGTGTTTACGGGTGGGTAGTCCTTTGTCTTCGGGGGTGTAGGTGGGTAGTACCTTATCCCAACCGTCGGGTAGCTTGCCGCTTAGGTAACGTTCAAATTCAGCCGCTTCTTGGGCATACTTAGCTTTGTAGTCCGCAAAGGTTTTGTTCCATTCGGTTTCGTAGCTTGCGCCGCGCTCAACTGCTTTGCGTGTGTGGTTGAGGGCTTCTTCGGGTATTACGAAAGGCTCGTATTCCCAACCCAAATTTTTCCGAGTCAATGCTATTTCATCTCCACCAAGGGCAGCGCCGTGAACGCCAGCAGTGTTTGCTTTATTGGGGGAACCGTAACCAATAATGGTTGTTACTTTGATGAAAGAAGGCTTATCGGTGACAGCTTTGGCTGCTTCAATTGCTTTGGCGATCGCTTCTAAATCGGTATTGCCATCTTCGACGTGTTGGACGTGCCAACCGTAAGCTTCAAACCGCTTGGAAACATCTTCGGTGAAGGCCACATCTGTGGAACCGTCGATGGAAATGTGGTTGTCGTCGTACAGAGCGATGAGTTTGCCTAATCCCAAGTGTCCTGCAAAAGAACAAGCTTCACCAGAAATTCCTTCCATGTTGCAACCGTCACCTACAATTACGTAGGTGTAATGGTCAACAATCTTGGTATCGGGTTTGTTAAATTTTGCGGCAAGGTGCGCTTCAGCGATCGCTAAACCGACTCCATTGGCAATTCCTTGACCCAAGGGGCCAGTTGTGACTTCCACACCTGGGGTCATGAAGTTTTCGGGGTGTCCAGGGGTTTTGGATTCCCATTGACGGAATTGTTTGATATCTTCAATGGTGACGCTATCGTAGCCTGTGAGGTACAGTAGGGCGTACTGCAACATCGAGCCATGACCGGCAGATAAGACAAAGCGATCGCGGTTAAACCATTTGGGATTCTTGGGGTTAAACTTCAAAAAGCGATCCCAGAGGACAAAAGCCATCGGAGCCGCGCCCATTGGCAGTCCTGGGTGTCCCGATTTTGCTTTTTCTACGGCATCAACAGCCAAGAAGCGGATCGAGTTAATAGCCAGTTCTTCGACGGACAATTCTTTGGCGGATTGGGTTGCAACAGTCATAATCTCTTGTTTTTAACGACGGGTTAGCACTCTTCGTAGCTTCTCTTGTTGGGGTTATTTTAGATTCCCCACAGTATCCTCATCATCCCACTCCCGCTTGTCGATGGACAAGCGGGATCTCCTGAGTTTATGGTGATAAATCAAGCTGATAATTGGGTCATGCTGAACGCTTAAGTTATATCGGAATGATATTTCTGATACTTTGGGCATTGGGCATTGGGCATGGGGCATTGGGCATTGGGCAAACGAGCAGAGTTGGATTAAACTACTGAATTCTGATTCCTGACTCCTGCCTTCTGCCTCCTGCCTTCTTTTAAACGTATTTCTTAAAGGCCAGTGTGACATTATGACCGCCAAACCCAAAGGAATTGGATATTGCCACCTCGACTTTTTGAGCGCGGCTATAGTTAGGCACGTAATCTAAATCACACTCTGGATCGGGATTTTCCAGATTGATTGTCGGTGGAATTTGGTCATTAGCGATCGCTAGTACTGTTGCGACTGCTTCAATACCTCCAGAACCGCCCAATAAATGACCTGTCATCGATTTGGTGGAGCTAATTGCCACCTTATAAGCATGTTCTCCTAAGGCTTTTTTGATTGCTGAGGTTTCAGTTGAATCATTAGCTGGGGTACTAGTGCCGTGGGCATTAATATAGCTAATTTGTTCGGGAGTTATGCCAGCATCTTTAAGAGCCAGTTCGATCGCTCTAGCCGCTCCAAGTCCACCGGGTACGGGGGAGGTGATGTGGTAGGCATCACAGGTCATGCCATAACCGATCATTTCGGCATAAATGTGAGCGCCCCGACTTAGGGCGTGTTGCAGTTCTTCGAGAATTAAAATTCCTGCACCTTCACCCAAGACAAATCCGTTGCGATCGCGGTCAAAGGGACGGCAAGCGTGAGCCGGGTCATCATTGTTAAAAGAGAGTGCTTTGCAGGCGGCGAACCCAGCTATCGACAATGGTGTGACAGCTGCCTCCGTTCCCCCGCAAATCATTGCCTGGGCATATCCCCCTTGAATTAAGCGAAAAGCATCTCCAATGGCGTTGGAACCAGCGGCACAGGCAGTTACAGGACAAGAGTTTGGCCCTTTCGCACCCGTGTGAATTGCCGTTAATCCTGCGGCCATATTGGCGATCATCATCGGAATCATGAATGGACTACAGCGATCGGGGCCACGGTTGAGGTAGATAGTTTGCTGGTCTTCTAATACCTTAATCCCACCAACGCCAGAACCGATCATCACACCTACCTGTTCTGCATTCAGGTCATTGATCGCTAACTCCGAGTTAGCTAGAGCCTGTTTTGCTGCCGCAACCCCAAATTGGGAAAATCGATCCATGCGCTTGGCCTCTTTACGCTCCAAGTAATCATGCGGATCGAAGTTTTTCACCTCACCAGCAATCCGGCAATCATGGCGAGACGCATCAAATAATGTGATGTAGTCAATGCCATTGCGTCCACTCAATAATCCATTCCAATATTCTGTTGCTGTGTTACCTATAGGTGTAATCGCGCCAACACCAGTTACAACAACGCGTTTACGTGTATGATCTGTCATGATTCAGTTAAAAATGGCGAAAAAGCAGCAGGCAAAAAATTTGAGGTTAGCGACTAGGTACTGGTGAGCCAGCGCGGTCTTAAAGGTTTCCTTTACGAGCGACTGGCATCGGATTTGCTGACTTCAAGTGACTGTCGTTAACGTCAGCATTAGTGACATTAGCAGCGTCAAGCGAAGAGTGGCTAGATATTAGAGAAAAATCTCCCCAATCCCAATCCCCAATTCCAATCCTCAGTTAAGCTGAGGCGGTAACTTTGTTATTGATGTAATCTACTGCGTCTTGAACGGATGTAATCTGCTCGGCAGCTTCGTCGGGAATTTCGATATCAAATTCTTCTTCCAAAGCCATCACCAACTCAACGGTATCGAGAGAATCTGCTCCCAGGTCTTCCATAAACTTGGCTTGTGGTGTGACTTTATCTGGGGGATCAACACTCAGTTGTTCGATAACGATTTTCTTGACCTTTTCAAAAAGTTCCGCTTGGCTCATAAATAAAAGTCCTTAACCACTTGCTACGATCTGCTCTTTAGAGGAGACATTGTTTTGAGCATATACATCTTATCGTCAAGCGCGATCGCCCGCATACTTCCAAGGGTTTTTCTGCTAGAAAACCTCTGCCATTTTTAAAATAAATGGGGTAACTTTTCTAGAAACACTTGAGCAGTAGAGCGTGCTACGCCATCGCCAATGCCGTGTAAATGCTTTGGTTTTCCAATTATTGCTAAAATTTTTTACAATGTCTCGATCGGTATTTACAGCCTTGCTAGCAGTTAAGAATATGTAGATGCCGCGACCCTTTAACCTAGACGCTTAAAGGGTAGCTAAACGTCAAACATCAGAACTTTAGTGCTAACAAGGGAATGATAAAACAGTTATTGTTTAGAGCGATCGCTCTAACCCAAACATACTTCTATGCTACCTCAGACACTGAAATACGCTTACTTCCCCGGTTGTGTTGCTCAAGGGGCCTGTCGAGAACTTTACCAGTCAACTCAAGCGCTTACCCAAGCATTGGGCATTGAACTAGTTGAACTTAAAAAAGCTGCTTGCTGCGGTTCTGGCACATTTAAAGAAGATTCGCAACTGCTAGAAGATACAGTCAACGCCAGAAATATTGCCCTAGCAGAAGAATTAAATCTGCCCTTACTTACCCATTGCAGCACTTGTCAAGGTGTTATCGGTCATGTAAACGAACACCTGAAGGAATGCCAAACAACTAACCCTGTTTACATGGAACAGGTTAATGGCTTGCTAAATAAAGAAGGTTGTTCGCCTTATCGCGGTAGTACTGACGTTAAACATCTTCTTTACGCCTTGGTGACAGATTACGGTTTAGAGGAAATTACCAAACGTGTCACCCGAAAGTTAACTGGATTAAAATGTGCGGCTTTTTATGGCTGTTATCTCCTCCGCGCCCAAAAATCTATGCCTTATGACGACCCTTTCCAACCGGAAGCGATGGAAAATATGTTTCGGGCGGTGGGTGCAACACCAATTTATTACCGAGGTAGGACACAATGTTGTGGTTGGCCGCTTTCTAGTTATGCCACTACCCAATCTTTTAAGATGGCGGGGATGCATATTCAGGACGCTTTAGCATCTGGTGCTGACTGTATAGTTACACCTTGTCCTCTGTGCCACTTAAATTTAGATTCGCGTCAGCCAGAGGTAGAAAAGGTGATTGAACAAAAGCTAGGTTTACCAGTATTACATTTACCCCAATTGATTGCTTTGGCACTTGGTGTTAGTCCAAAAGAACTGGGTTTAGACCGTCACATTGTTTCTACAAAGCCAGTGTTGGAAAAATTAGGATTTTAGTTTTAGGACTAGCCCTTTTAATCTGACTGGTAAAATCTCTTTTTTTCTCTCTGCGCCCTCCGCGTCTCTGCGGTTCAAAAGTCTTTTATTTAACCACAGAGGCGCAGAGAACACAGAGTTAAGAGGTTAAAGAGAGTTTATTGAGCAAAATTTTACCCACCTTGAAAGGCTAGTTCTAATACCAATTTGAAAAAAGAATGCGACAAATAGACCATTTGTAGAGACGCGATTGATTCATCGCGTCTTTACCCAAGAATGTGTTGCAATCATTAATTGAATTGGTATAAGTTTATGGAGTACAAGGGGCTTAGAGGTTGTTTGAAAAGTGTTTGCTATGATTTTAATTACCTCCCTTAATCCCCTAGCTGAGGATGTCAGTTTGAGTGTGCTCACTCCTGGAATTATATTTACTATCTAAGGCTTTTAATAGAGACTTTCAAAAATTGCCGAAGAATTCAGGAGCAAAGCAACAATAGCTGCGCCAAGGCGTTAGTCGTACAGAATAACCTTTTTTTATTCTGACAACTGACGCCTTTATTCTGTTTTGATAAAAAATTTCCAAAATTAACCAACTTACAATATATAAGATTGGTAATTTTGGATAACTTTAATTAAACTCTAATTTTGAGAATCGCTTTGGTATTAGCTTTGTAAAGTCAATGCTTCTTTTTCGATGTTTTCATCCATCCAAGAAAACATATCGCCAATTGATTTAACCATATCTTCAACTCCTTCACGGAAGAGTTCAACATCTTTCTCAGACTTGGTATAAATTTGAGCCACTTGAATCAATTCGTCTGTATGTTCTGGATCTAAGTGGCAGTGGAGATGAAAATATTCGATGGTATGGTCATCAATACCTTTAAATATCTTACGAAGTCCTTCGATATATTTGATGAAAATTCCAGGTAATACTTGCTCAATTGCTGCAAATCTTCCTAGAGAGCGTACTATAGGTTCATCATCACAAAATTCAAATTTCTTAAAGCGTAATGCCGGAATTAAAAACGCTCCATCATCGGCATTAATATCAATTTTAGGACAATCAATACCTTTCATAAAACGCATAAATAATGCTACATGAGCAAGGTCTGAGTTGAGTTCTCCATGCTCTGTAAATGCATTTTCTAGCATAATCGTTCTAGCATGGTAACTATCCATTTTGGACGCAACTTTCAGAAAAGCCATATTAAATCTGTTTGAGCCAGGTAGCATTTTCATTGCAAACTGGCGGATTGCATCTTGTGAAAATTCTCCTTTGGCAAAGCGTTGAACAAAGGGATGTAGAGACAAATCCTGTGCTGTTGTGAGTTCTAACAAAACTTGCTGTAATTGGTTAGATATCTTAGTATCTAAAGAAATAATTGCAGTCATTATTTTAGGGGATAAGTGGATTTTTATCGATCTTAATTGTCTAACTTGACGTGAATATCTAGACAATTATTCACACAGCTTGCATAGCAAAGAATGCATACTCTTTGCAACTATGTTTCAGAGTATGTTTGCAAATGCTTATTAAAAAAAGTGAACTCACTTCAGTTAATTGATTGACTGATTGGATGCGAATAATGGACAATTACTGAGGCAGTTTACATAGTAAAATGGGCAGACCCTTTGTAACCATACTTCACAAGTTATTTGCAAATCCTTATTTCGGTTAGGATAAGCTTGAAAATTGACATTATCTTCAACAATTGAGGCTAAACTTTAACTAGAATGCGTTCCAAAAATTTTTGTTTTTGGTTAACTGAACTGTATGCATAGTTGTTACGAATAATTTGTTACCCTCTTTTGCAAAATAATTCAGTACAAGCTCGTAATTTGTCCTAATAAAAATTCTAGTGTTTTATTTTTTTGTAAGCAAATAAAAAAACATCATTAACTAAATCTTTATTTTTTTCTACAAATTTCTAAAGTTGGTATAAAATTATTCAGCAACTTTTCTTTGTCATCTGTCAATAGGAATAAAAACAAAATCTTCTTAAACAAGAATACAGAATGGGACGTGCAAGATTCACGCCCCACAAGAGTTATTTTGAATTTGGTTATGTAGTTTAGATAACTTTCAGCTTATTCATTGCTATTTTTGAATTTACGTTGCAATTGTTTTAGCGATTGATACATATCTGGCAGGCGGCCATAAACAGCAGATACCTTGAGATATAGTTTGTAAGGAAGGGCTGGGGTTCCGCAGACAATTTCTCCTGGTGCAACATCGTTGTGAATTCCAGTTTGAGCAGATGTCATCGACCCATCTCCCATCTTCACTTGATTGACTATTCCTGTTTGTCCAGCTAAAATGACGCGATTTCCCAGTTTAACACCTCCGGCCATACCAACCTGACCTGCGATCGCACAACCAGAACCGATTTGGCAACCGTGACCTATTTGCACTAAGCTATCAATTACTGTATTGCGACCTACCCGTGTTTCTCCGACTGCTGGGCGGTCAATGCCAGTGTTGCAGCCAACTTCCACGCCATCTTCTAAGACTGTATAGCCTGATTGTTCCATTTTGAACCAACCAGTACGGATAGGAACAAAACCAAAGCCTTCTGCACCAATGACAGCACCACTGTGAATGACGCAATCTGCACCGATACGTGTGCGTTCGTGGATGGTACAGTTGGCGTGTAAGGTGGTGCGATCGCCTATTTTGGCATCTGGATAAATCACTACATTGGGATGAATGATTGCACCATCACCAATTTCTACTCCTTGTTGAATCACAGCATGGGGGCCAATATAAACATCATTACCAACTTTTGCGGTGGAGTGAATCACAGCGGTGGGATGAATTTCTGGCGTAGGGCGGTATGGTTGATAAAAAAGGGCGATCGCTTTGGCAAACAATAATCGCGGATCTGGGGTTGCTAGCCAGACAATACCCCTCTCTTGTGCAAGCGCCTGCAATTTTTCGTCCTGGGGCAAAATTAAAGCACTAGCATTGGTATTGCCGACAAAAGATTTAAATTTTGCACTTTCTACGTAACCGATCGTACCGTTGGTAGCTTCATCAATGGCTGCTACCCCTGTAATTTCTGGGTCTTGGTCTGGGTTAATAGTCAGGCTATGATTGGTGGCCGCGTCACCAAATTGACGGAGGATTTCGCTGAATTTCATTGTTGGGTGTGTTCAAAATTGATCTACAATTGCAAGATAATTTTCCCTCTTTATGCTCCAATAGAATAATTTTGTAGATGCGTAGTGATAAAACAATCAGACTGTTCCTAGCTTCGCTTCCGGTTGGATTACTTTACTGACATTCTTCTGTTGATGGCTCTCGTGAGCTTACTTTCACTGAATCTTGTCTCAGTAGCGTCTTGAGGCGTTGATTATCTTCGGCAGCGATCGTTTCACCATAGTGATGAAGTTGAAAAAGCTGGCAATAACGGTTTTGTTTGGCGCAAATCAAGCAGCCATAGGCATGATTGCCATTTGTACCACATAGCCGATGTCCCATCACCGGGCCGAGAGAAATATTTTGCTCGCTAGCTACAGTGCTGAGGATTGAGTGCAGTTTTGACTCAAACTCTAATGACAAGTATTGCTTACGTCCTGGTTGTGTACGATCCCATTCTGGAACGATTAATTCTTGTTTTAATAGACTCGCTTCAATCTCTTCAGACATCACAAGCCCGGACAGAATAACGTGACGAGAAACATGAGGCAATAATGTACGTGCTAATTGCCACATTAAGACTTCATCAAACCATTCTTCAACCAGTGGACGCAGATACCAACAACAGGGAATGCCAAGGTTTACTAAATCTTGCAGTAACTGTACCCGGCTCTGAATTGAGGCTTGCTCATAGCCTGGTTTCAAGGGTGGTAGACTAACAAAGACGGTGACTCGAAGGGAATGAGGTCGCTCTAGAGTTGTTTTGAGGCGTTCTAGAAAAGATTGACCAGGATGGACTTTGGTGGTGATGTAAACTAGGTTGGTAGCTTTGCGGTCAATCAGTGCATCCAGAATTGATAGTACGCGTTCTCGGTGGGCTGGAATAAAAGGGTCAGAGTAATCGCATAGTGAAATTGGAAAGCCCTTTTGTCCCTCCTGGGTAGCAAAGATGTAGTCTAGCAGAAGATCGAGCAGGTCAACTGGAGATGAGACATCCTGAAAGTTTTGTGGATAATGATGCCAGTCACGGTCTTGATGGCAGACACAATAGGCACATTCAATCGGGCAACGGTTCTGGACATTTGGTAGAAATGGATTCAGGCTGAAGTATTTTACAGCCCGCTCCTCATCAGGAATACCAAGCACTGGAAAGCCATGTAGCATATACTGGCTTTCCTGCAACGTAATTGCAGACGCAGCATTTTTATCAGTACTCATATATTTTTAATGAAAAAATAATACACCCGAAAAAATTTGTCTTCTCTAGGGTGGCTGGTGTGAATATAGAGTGGCAAGGTGGGAAATGCTGGAGGATTAGTAAGAATTTTGATAAGTAAATATAGTTAAGTAGCGATCGCTTCTTCCTAAAGAACTGGTAAATGGGTTCGGGTTAACACGGAGAAAAAATCTCCGCGTCTTTGTGTCACTCCAAATCCATCAATTTTGGATCGGCAGACTATTCATGGCTAGTCGCCATTGCCACGCCTGCTAAATACCCGGTTGTCCAAGCACTCTGGAAGTTAAACCCACCGGTAACGCCATCAATATCTAAGATTTCTCCAGCAAAATAAAGACCAGGAACTAACCTACTTTCCATTGTCTTGAAGTTGACTTCTTTGAGCTTGACACCGCCACAGGTAACAAATTCTTCTTTGAAGGCTCCTTTGCCGTTGATTAAGTATTGTCCTTGAGTAAGTTCTTGCACCAGTTGATTTAAGGTTTTACTAGATATTTCTGCCCAACGGTCTTCTGTAGTAATACCTGCACGGGCAATGATATATTGCCAGAGACGATGGGGTAGATCGACGCCGCGATGCAATGCGATCGCTTTCTTTCCCCATTCATCTTTAACTGCTAAAACTTTTTCTCGCACTTGTTCTTGGTGCAAATCAGGCAGCCAATTAATCAATAATGTGGCTTGATAGCGGCTTTCGTGCAGAACTCTCGCACCCCAAGCAGAAAGCTTCAAAACAGCCGGGCCACTCAAACCCCAGTGGGTAATTAGTAATGGCCCAGTTTGTTGTAATTGGGATTTTCCGCCCGCAGATAACCGCAATTGAGCAGGGTTAACGCTAACTCCAGCCAATTCCCGCAACTTTTGATCGAGAATGTTGAAGGTAAATAACGAGGGTACTGGCGGTTCAATTTGATGACCTAACTCTCGGACAATTTTATAACCCGCAAGGCTGCTACCGGTCGCCAGAAGTAGGCGATCGCATTTAATTGTCTCTCCCGACTTCAGAAGAATATCAAACCCCCCATTTGCTGCGGTTCGTTTCACCGAAGTTACATGCGTACCGATGCGGAGTTTTACCCCAGATTTCGCCACCGCTTTAATTAGACATTCCACAATGGTTTCTGAAGTGTTGGTGACAGGAAACATCCGGCCATCAGTTTCTGTTTTGAGATAGACTCCACCAGCAGCAAACCAAGCTACTGTATCTTGAGGCCCAAACCGAGTCAAAGCACCCCGCAAAGCTTTTGCACCTCTGGGGTAATTTTGCACTAACTCCTCCGGCTCAAAGCAAGCGTGAGTCACGTTGCAGCGTCCGCCACCAGAAATTAGCACTTTCGCTAGGGGTTGACGACTAGCTTCGAGTAAAGTAACTTGGGCATCAGGATTGGCTTTAGCACAAGCGATCGCGCCAAAAAATCCTGCTGCCCCACCCCCAATAACTACAATTTGTAACGGTAACAATTTCAAAAATGTCTCTTTTACAGCACCTACTTTCTAGGCTAGCTGTTATTTTCACTCTTCATCAGGTTCAAAGTCGGCTTTTGTCGCACCGCAAGTTGGACATGACCAATCTTCTGGTATATCTTCAAAGGCTGTTCCCGGTGCTATGTCGCTATCTGGATCGCCTTCTGCTGGGTCATATATATAGCCACAAACAGTACATTTATACTTTGCCATGTTCCTTTCCCCTCGTAAATTGTTGGCATTGCTTCCCTATTAAATACTTTTGGCAGTGGCCAAAATAGGCAAGCTACAATTCTTAAACGAGACTACGGTATGAAAATCAAACCGTTTCGCAAAGTCATTAGTCATTAAAAACGCCACCATGTCCTTTGGGCATAACTAATAATTCCGATCGCGATCGCTCCAAGTAGCAGTAGCCAAATAATTCCACCTGGGATAAAAGTGAGAATACCAATACCTCTCAGTACCCAGACGGCAACGCTAATGCCGAGAAGTGTACCAAAAATCTGGATTAATCTACGATTTAAAGAAGATTGATTCACCTAATTTTCCTCTGAACTCAACAGACATTAAACTTGATCTTGATAATTAAAATATGAAGTTACGATGAAGTTATAGTTTCATCAGAAATAACACGTAAAAACCGAGAGATACTATGCAAACGTTAGGTTAAGGTACTTGATGTTAAATCGTGTTTGTGCCATTCTAGCTGTTAACAACGTAGTTTTTCATCTACAAGTAGTACTTTAACAAAACTCACTGAAGTATTAATTATGTTAATTGTGATAAGAAACACAGTTTTTACAGTAAAGTAACTGAAATGATGAGCAAAAAATTATCCTTTCCGGAAAAGATAAGTATTAAACTGGAATTAATTTAATAATGGGTTGGATCTAAATCAAGTTTTATGGCTTGTAGTTTCAACTCTATTTAGGTGGATGAGTTGAGGAGTAACTTAATCATTATGTCTGCGTCTTATATATCAGATTCAATTATTGCAGGTTCAGATATGGCTTGGAGTCAAGACAAGCAAAAGTTGCTGGTACAGGGTGAAATTCTGCTAGAAACGCGATCGCACAAGCTATCGGGTGGCGCGGTGACAGCCTGGATGTATTTGCCGATGGTGCGATCGCACGTTTGGCAGCAATTAACTGATTATCCCCGCTGGGTGCAATATTTTCCCGATATCACCAAGAGTGAGGTGGTACATAAAGGTGAAGTCAAACGTCTGTATCAAGCAGCACAAAAAGCCTTCTTCTTTTTTACGGCTCAAGTGGAAATTTACCTCAATGTTGTAGAAGTGCTGGGGCAGCAAATTCAATTTCGCATGGTAAATGGGACTTTTGAGGACTTTAATGCCAATTTAGAACTACAAGATTGTGGTAATGGCACAATACTTGCTTATACTGTGCAAGCGACACCTCTAATTCCGATTCCATCTATTTTTATTCAACAAGCGATGAATTTAGAGTTGCCTGCAAATATGCGTAAAATGCGACAAGTTATGTGTAAGACTCAATAAAAAATTCAGGCATTGCTGATAGGATTTTCACTTTACCTATAATATGTAGATAATTCAAAAACCCGCTCTCTGTCAGAAAACGGGTTTTTGTCTGTGATTTATCAGGTGTAATTATCCGGTAAAAACTTCAACTGGTAAACGGCTAAACGACAACCTTTCATTTTGCACATCTACAAAGATGGTGTTGCCGTCGTTGAATTCGCCGCGCAAGATGGATTTAGCAATTTGAGTTTCTAACTCTCGCTGAATCGCCCGCTTCAGTGGACGCGCCCCATATACTGGGTCATACCCTACTTCTGCTAAAAAATCAAGGGCAGAATCCGATAGTTTGAGAGATATTTTGCGATCGCTCAATCTTTGCCGCAATCTTTCTACTTGCAATAGAACGATTTGCCGCAATTCCTTCTTATCCAAACCGTGGAAGATGATGATTTCGTCAATCCGGTTCAGGAACTCTGGACGGAAGCTATTTCGCATTGCTTCCATGACTCGACGCTGCATTTCGTCGTAGTGGGCGTTATCCCCAGCGATATCAAGAATGTACTGCGAACCAATGTTGCTGGTCATGATGATAATAGCGTTCTTGAAGTCCACCTTATGACCTTGGGCATCAGTGACACGACCATCATCAAGAATTTGCAAGAAGATATTGAAGACATCCGGGTGGGCTTTCTCGATTTCGTCGAAGAGAATTACTGAGTAAGGACGGCGACGAATCGCTTCTGTAAGTTGTCCGCCTTCTTCATAACCCACGTATCCTGGAGGCGCACCGATTAAGCGAGAGACGGCGTGTTTCTCCATATACTCAGACATATCGATTCGCACCAGCGCATCTTCGCTATCGAACATATACGCCGCCAGCGCTTTCGCCAACTCGGTTTTACCCACACCCGTAGGCCCAAGGAAAATAAAGCTAGCGATGGGACGATTAGGATCGGCCAATCCAGCGCGCGATCGCTGAATTGCATCGGCTACAGCTGTGACTGCTTCTTCTTGTCCAACTACCCGACGGTGCAGTTCATCTTCTAAATGCAGCAGTTTTTCTTTCTCCGATTCCACCAACTTGCTGATGGGAATTCCTGTCCATTTAGAAATAATTTCAGCAATATCACCTTCTGTGACTTCTTCCCGTAATAGTGATTTACCACTTCTTTGAGTGCTTGCTAGCTCACTTTCTGCTGCTTCCAATTTACGATGCAAATCGGTTAATGTACCATATTTTAACTTTGCAGCCTTTTCAAGTTCGTAGTCGCGTTCTGCTTGCTGAATCTCCGAGTTAACGCGTTCAATCTCTTTTTTAACCGACGAAATTTTGTCAATAATATCTTTTTCAGACTGCCATTGAGTGTTTAGCGTTCTTTGTTCTTCTTGAAAATCCGCAATTTCTTTTTCTAGTCTATCTAGACGTTCACGAGAAGCGGCATCGCTTTCTTTTTGCAGAGACAACTGCTCCATTTGCAATTGCAGAATCTTGCGGTCGATTTCGTCGAGTTCTTCTGGTTTGGAGGTAATCTCCATTTTTAGTTTAGCAGCCGCTTCGTCTACTAAGTCAATAGCTTTGTCAGGTAAAAAGCGATCGCTAATATAACGACTCGACAAGATTGCTGCTGCAACTAAAGCACTATCAGAAATCTTTACCCCGTGGTGGTTTTCATAACGTTCTCTCAACCCGCGCAAAATTGAAATACTATCTTCTACACTGGGCTGATCCACATAGACTTGCTGGAAGCGTCTTTCCAAAGCCGCATCTTTTTCGATATATTTGCGGTATTCATCTAGGGTTGTCGCCCCAATACAGCGCAATTCGCCTCGCGCCAACATCGGTTTTAATAAGTTACCTGCATCCATCGCGCCTTGAGTTGCACCAGCGCCGACAACGGTGTGAATTTCATCAATAAATAAAACAATATCACCGCGAGATTCAGTAACTTCTTTTAATACTGCTTTCAGGCGTTCTTCAAATTCACCCCGAAATTTTGCCCCCGCAATCAAAGCACCCATATCTAAAGCGATTAGCTTGCGGTTTTCGAGGGACTTGGGTACATCACCAGCAACGATTCGTCGTGCTAACCCTTCAGCGATCGCAGTTTTACCAACACCAGGTTCACCAATTAACACGGGGTTATTCTTGGTGCGGCGTGACAAAATTTGGATGGTACGACGAATCTCATCATCTCGCCCAATCACTGGATCAAGTTGATCTTTACGGGCGGCTTCTGTAAGGTCACGCCCGTATTTTTCCAGTGCTTCGTATTTGCCTTCTGGATTTTGGTCGGTCACTTTTTGGCTCCCACGAACTTGTTTAATAATATCTTTGAGTTTGCCTTCGTCTAAACCAAATTCTTGGAATAAAGCTTTGCCAAAGCGGTCATCTTTAGCGTAAGCCAGCAATAAGTGTTCAATTGAAATATATTCGTCTTCAAACTCTTTGCGATATCCGTCTGCTCGATCTAGAAGTGTATCTAAGCTGCGTCCTAAGTATACTGAGGTACTATTACCAGATACTTTCGGTTGACGTTGAAAAAATTGCTCAGTGCGATCGCGCAGTTTTTGGAGGTTAACACCCGCTTTAGTGAGAATCCCAATTGCTAGACCATCTTGTTCTAGCAGCGCTTTCATCAGGTGTTCGCTTTCAATTTGCTGTTGTTGATATTGTTTAACAATATCCGGGGTATGGGCGATCGCTTCCCAGGCTTTTTCTGTAAATTGGTTAGGATTAGTAGGTTGCATAGGCTTTTTCAGGAACGTAAAGGTGTAATGGTGAAGCAGCGCGGTCTTGGGGGTTTCCCCCATGAGCGACTGCTGTTAGCGCAGCGTTAGCGACGTAGGAGCGTCACCCGGAGGGCTTTTCGCAGGCTACCACCAGAACACCAAGTAAAGAAAATTTCTGCTCTCAATTAGATATATAGATATTGTATGAACAGGATAGCGATCGCCTAGATCGGTGTTCACGTCTTGTAAAAGTCGTATTTTCCCGTAGTTGCGATTTCCTATGAGCGATTCTTGCTCATTGCACTTAACACAATACCTGAAGTTGTATTAAATCAAGCTGTATGACTATGGAAACAAACCCAAGCTAATCCATAATTGTCGGGCTGCCACTTGAGAAGTACTGTTCATCTCCAAATACTCGATAGTGACTTTTCCAGAGGAAGTAATGCCTATAATCTTGCCCGATTGAGTATCAACCTGAAAATGCTCACTCCACTTATCCTGTCTGGGATGAAAGAAAGTAACTTCAGTGTTGGAATCAGGCACAATGCCACTGATTCGAGTTCCTTTACGGAGATTACACGAGCGACACGCAAGAGCTAAATTTGCTTCGTCATTTTCACCTTGCCGAGAGAGCGGGATGATATGCTCAACTTCAAATGGAAAATTAAAGATTAATTCAGGAGCTTGGCAGTACTCACAGCGATGATTGGCACGCCCAGCGATCGCAGTGTAATACCGATTCACAAACTCTCTTGCTGTATCAATGCAGCTGTTCGGGCTGCTGCTGCTTTTAATTCAGCCTCAACCAAAGTATCCAACTCTGCTTGTTGCTCTGGTGGCAATGCTAGCCCATGATCTCGTCCTAACCGCCATAAACTCATCAATTCCGATAACCGTTTTTGTTGTTTAGCGCTAAAAAACGGGTCAGGGCTAAAATTTTGAATGACAAGCAGTGCGCTGAACTCCGTTTCACCCAACTGAGTAGTTAACGCATCTAGGGCTTGCCCCGCAGTTTTGCCAACAGAGTGTTTATCCCCTGCAATGGCGCGATAAGTTTTTTCACCATCAGCATCAAATATTGGCAAGATTGCTACTGTAGTCATGCTTCCAGCTTGGAATCCTTTGCCTCAAATTATAGCTCTACGCGAACAACACCTGAGCGAGTGATTGAAAATCGTAAAAAGCGATTGAGTAAATACGATACAGATACACAGAATTAGTCATGGATCAACTTAAAAAGGAACATCTAGAAGCAAGAGGTTGGAAGGTTGGCACAGTTTCAGAATTTTTGAAACTAACGCCAGAAGAAAATGCTCTGGTTGGAATCAAACTAGCACTCAGCCGGAATTTAAAAGCACGGCGACAAAAAGCAATGACACAAGTTGAATTAGCCGAGAAAATTCACTCAAGTCAACCGCGTGTTGCTAAGGCAGAGAATGGTGATGCTTCAGTTTCAATTGAGCTGCTGATACGTGCAATGCTGGCAACAGGTGCAACCCTTCAAGAAATTGGAAAGGTTATTGCCGAAGCTGGCTGAACCTCAGCATAAATTTAAATGCGTGAGTAAGTATAACGTATTAAAGTTCTTCTACCTTGCCTCCACCATTATCCTCCTGCCCCCACACAGAGTTACCATGATCCCAGGTCGCCTAGTGGATGCTGAAAATGATTGACCCCTACGACTTTGAAGATGATAACTTTGACTTTGAGGATGAAGAGCTATTTAAAATAAAACCCATCAGCCAAATGAGCGAAGGGGAAAAGCTACAGCGATTTAAGCGGTTTTTCGACAGCAGTAGCCGTGCTATGTTGCAAGACTGTCTATTTCGCATCGTCGATTACGAAGATGGTACAGGCACGTTAGAAATTCTTTGCCCTAATGAAGTTGTAAGACAACGCCTTTCCAAGAAAAAGCGCAAAATTACCAACAACATCAATACATGCTGGAGTCATATTAGATGGTTTTCGCTATGCGTCCAGCAAGATAGTGAGTTGCATTGCCAAAAGTTTACCCGTAACGGCGATTTGGTGACATCCTAGCTGGGGATTGGGGACAAGGAGAAGAACCCATACCCAATAACAAATGACAAATGACGAATGACGAATAACAAATGACTAAAAAACAAAAATTTCCTTACCTAGTTGGTTCTAAATGGACAGCACAGCGAAAAGTTGATGGCTGGCGGCACTTCCAAGTTGTCAATCGTAAAAATCAGGCTAAGTGGGTTTACGCCGAAATGGTTGCTTCTTGCGATCCTAAAGTCCGTTTTTGGATAAATGCCAAATTATTACAAGATAACTCCCAGTGGCAAGCTGGCTGGCAAACATTACAGGAAATCCAGGAAATTGAAACTGAGGTGTCCTAATTACCTTCAATACATAGACTGAAATAAATTAGGGCTTACGCACACTCTACGTTTCTTCTCTTACTCTTAGCCCACGCAGGTGGGCTAAATTTGTGTAGCCACGAATCCTATTCGCTGGGCTGAGACTTAGAAAATATTTGCAAAATTAATAATATTTTACAAAATCACACTCACTCACTCTCAAGCAGCAATTACATGGTTGTGAATACCGACTGAAAACTGGCAATTTATCTGCGATACCTTCGGTGAACTAAGCTAACGCAAATTCCATTAGTATTTCCAGCATCAGGCTGCATATAACTCTCTTTACCCTTGACCCTGCGCCCCAATGCCTTGAAAACACGTTGGAAAAACATCAGCTAATTCTATGAAAAGCATTCAAAAAAGCAGATTTCAGATTTTTGTATTTTGTAACTCTTTTTATAAAAATAAGTAATAAAAACTTTTTATAGATATATTTTTTAGCTAAATACGGCTTTTAAGGTCATTAGAATCCAAATAAACATAATTAAGCTTTAATTCATCGGATAAGACCGTTTTAAAGATTAGGAGCCACTTTCTTTTCTAGGTAATTTGCCCAATAATGACATCAACAGACCTCACGCATCGCCATCTCAGGAAAGGTGAAGGCAAATGTTTGAGCCACAAGTTTGACAAGAAGCTATAAGAGGGAAACAACAGTGAAACTAGCAGTCTACGGAAAAGGTGGTATCGGTAAATCCACAACTAGCTGTAATATATCCGTCGCCCTAGCTAAACGTGGCAAGAAAGTGCTGCAAATTGGTTGCGACCCAAAACATGACAGCACCTTCACCCTGACTGGGTTTTTGATTCCGACAATTATCGACACCCTCCAAGAAAAGGACTATCACTACGAAGATGTCTGGCCGGAAGATGTAATTTATAAAGGCTACGGCGGTGTTGATTGCGTAGAAGCTGGTGGCCCACCTGCGGGTGCTGGATGTGGCGGCTACGTAGTCGGTGAAACCGTAAAATTACTTAAAGAACTCAACGCCTTTGATGAATACGATGTAATTCTTTTTGACGTTCTCGGTGACGTAGTTTGTGGTGGTTTTGCAGCACCACTCAACTATGCAGATTACTGCCTGATCGTTACAGACAACGGCTTTGATGCTTTATTTGCTGCCAATCGGATTGCTGCTTCAGTCCGCGAAAAAGCCCGAACTCACCCACTGCGTTTAGCCGGGTTAATTGGCAATCGCACCTCCAAGCGCGACTTGATTGAAAAATATATAGAAGCAGTGCCCATGCCAGTTCTAGAAGTTTTACCTTTAATTGAAGATATCCGTGTTTCCCGTGTGAAAGGTAAGACTTTGTTTGAAATGGCAGAGCAAGATCCTTCCCTAGACTACGTTTGCGACTACTATCTCAACATCGCCGACCAAATTCTGGCGCGTCCCGAAGGTGTTGTACCTAACGACACACCAGATCGGGAGTTGTTCTCTTTGTTATCCGATTTTTATCTAAATCCGGGTAAACCCCAGGTTCCTAATTCAGAAGAGGAACTAGACTTGATGATTGTATAAATCACCAAGTTCTCAGGATGGGGGACAATAACATGGCATTCTTTCACAGCTTTACAGATTCAATAAAGCAAAAGTGGTTGCAATTTTTCCAGAATAATCGAGACTGGATTACCCTCCACATGGAAGTGGAATCGGTGTACACCCCTGATGGCGGGAAGCGACCACCTTCTTACCTCATCCTGGGAGTTCTTAACGCCCTAGAGCCAAAGCTAGCGCAGTTAATGCTGCCCTTTGCCAAACTTAATCCTGATGCCGATACCCTAATTGAGGTGCTGGATTTGCATTTTGACCCAGATTTAGCTCTCGGTAATCGCTTCGTCGTCAGCCCAGATGTAGAGAAATACGTAGAAGAAGCAGCAGATGTCATTGATGAAAAGCCTGAAGATGAAACATTGACACACGCTCATACAAATGGCTTTGCGGCGGTGGCGGTAGTTGAAGAGTTCGCAATGGTGGATTCTGAGGATGAAAGCCTGGGAATCAGCGAGTTGGAAGAAACGGAAAATGGCTTTGGCGATATTTCCTTAACCAACGGACACAACTCAAAAGATGAGTCTCTCCAAAACTCTATAGAAGCAGATGAGTTTGGGGAAATTGCCTTCGATACAACAGCTGCAACGGAAGTAAAGCTGGATGAAGACGAAGACGAGGCGCTTGGAGATACTCCACTAGATGAGAATGCGTTTAAAGACGTGTTATCAGATGTCTGGGGTGATGAAACAGCTTTACAAAAGGCTGAAGAAAATAACGATTTTTTGGGGGAAGAACTGCCAGCAGGCGTTTTTGATGAATCAGAAATTGCCCGCCTCTTCCCCAACGCTTAATTATTGCCGTTCTTCGCAATTTTAAGTTTTAGATTTGGGACTTCGGCTTACTTCGGCTCCGCTCGGCACAAGTCGCTCAGTCGAACGGTTTTGGATAAGGAATTAGGGAAATTGTCGTTAGACAGAGGATACTTTTGTTGTCTCAGCCTTCAATCCAAAATTATCAATCTAAAATCTGAAATTGGTTGAACTGCCATTAAATATAAAGGGGAGAAAAAACCAAAATGACTGTCGCTCAACAACCAGAAGCTTTAAGCTTTGAATGTGAAACTGGGAATTACCATACCTTTTGCCCAATTAGCTGCGTGGCTTGGTTATACCAAAAAATTGAAGATAGCTTCTTTTTGGTGATTGGGACAAAAACTTGTGGCTACTTCCTGCAAAACGCGATGGGGGTGATGATTTTTGCTGAACCCCGCTATGCAATGGCAGAGTTGGAAGAAGGCGATATTTCCGCACAATTGAGTGATTATGAAGAGTTAAAGCGGTTGTGCTTGCAGATTAAACGCGATCGCAATCCTAGTGTAATTGTCTGGATTGGCACTTGCACCACCGAAATTATCAAAACAGATTTGGAAGGTTTAGCACCGAAGCTAGAATCTGAAATTGGGATTCCCATCGTTGTAGCGCGGGCAAACGGTCTAGATTACGCCTTCACCCAAGGGGAAGACACCGTATTAGCTGCTATGGCTAACCGTTGTCCTGATAAGTCTCCGGTGGCGGAAACAGAGAAGAGTGAACGCAATGCGATCGCTAAATTGCTCAACTTTGGTAAAAAGAAAGAAGATGTCGCCCAAGATGAGTCTGAGTATGTAGATCATCCACCACTGGTTCTTTTTGGCTCTCTTCCCGACCCCGTAGTGACTCAGTTAACCTTGGAACTGAAAAAACAAGGCATCAAAGTTTCCGGCTGGCTACCCGCGAAGCGCTTCACAGAATTGCCAGTACTGGAAGAAGGGTATTATGTCGCTGGTGTCAACCCCTTCCTCAGCCGCACAGCTACCACCTTAATGCGCCGCCGCAAGTGTAAACTCATTGGCGCACCCTTCCCCATTGGCCCCGATGGCACCCGCGCTTGGATTGAGAAAATCTGCTCGGTGTTTGGTATTACTCCCAAGGGTTTGGATGAACGGGAAGCACAAATTTGGGCAGGTTTGGAAGATTACGTGAAACTGATTCGCGGTAAGTCTGTATTCTTCATGGGTGATAACTTGCTGGAAATTTCTCAAGCTAGATTCTTAATCCGTTGTGGGATGACAGTTCACGAAATCGGCATTCCCTACATGGATAAGCGCTATCAAGCTGCTGAGTTGGCATTGCTGGAGAAAACTTGCCAGGAAATGAATTCACCCCTGCCAAGGATTGTAGAGAAGCCGGATAATTACAATCAACTTCAGCGAATTTATGAGTTGAAACCAGATTTGGTAATTACTGGTATGGCGCACGCTAACCCATTGGAAGCACGCGGTATTAATACAAAGTGGTCTGTAGAGTTCACTTTTGCTCAAATTCACGGCTTTACGAATGCGCGTGACATGTTAGAGTTGGTGACTCGTCCGTTGCGTCGGAATAATAATTTGAAAGATTTGGGTTGGGATAAGTTGGTGAGAGAAGAAGCGAAGATTTAGATTTAGGTTTGGATTGAGCAACAGCATATAATTAAGGCGAACCCAAAAAGTTCGCCTTTTTTGTCTCACAAAGGCGCAAAGGAAGAGCGCCTAAAAATAGTTACAATCAAGTAGATATAGCTAAATCATAACTTAGAGAAAATTTAACCATTAGAGTTAATTATGCTTAAGCTCAATCCACAAAAGCTACCATTTCTAGAGTCTATTGGTTGGCAGCTAAAAAATGTATATCAAATGAGTGAGAAAGAAATTATTCAATTGTATCAACGCAATTGGCATCATCAAACTACCTTCAAAAATTTAAAACAAGAAGAAAAGGATTTTGTTCATTATTTAGCAAAAAAATATAACTCCTGGATATTACCGGATTTTGAAATGTTTCATCTCGATCATCATAATAATATACTTAAAATCCTTAATGCTTTCAATCCAGAAGTTTTCAAAAAAGCTTCTGCATACTTTGGCGGTGGTACACTCTTGGCGTTAGAATATGATGAATATAGGCTTAGTAAAGATATTGATTTCCTCTTCCCTTATGGAACTGAAAATTACAGATATTTAAGAAATTTGATTTGCGATGAGGGAATTGTAGCATTATTTCAAAGTACAACAGATATCGAATTAGGTGAAAGTACAATAAATCAATATGGTATTCGTTTCCTTGTTGTAGTCAATCAAACAACTATTAAAGTAGAAATTGTAGCCAATGGGATTTTTACTTTAGACTCTCCTGTTTATCCAGAATGGACAAAAATACCTTGTCTGAGTATAAGCGATAGATTTACATCAAAACTAATGGCTAATGCTGACCGATGGAACGATTCAAGTACACAATCTAGAGATTTGATTGACTTAGCAATATTGCGTGTAAATAACGAAATCCCCGCAGGTGCGATCGCTAAAGCTGAAGAAAGCTACGAAGTAAAAAAGCCATTAGTTAAAGCCATTACTAATTTTACTGAAAAAGAAATATATAGAGATAAATGTTTTCATGAGTTAAACATACCTGAAGAAAAATTTCCAATAATAATGGATGGGATAAATTGGCTTCTTGCTGACTTTGAATCTATGAATTAAAGGAATTTAAAATGTAATCATCATTAGTAAACGAGCGAGATTTATTATTATTGATATGGGTGATGGAATTCTTTTAAAGCCTAAGAAACCTTTTCCAGAAACTAAATTAGATGATGTAGCAGGCTGTTTAAAATATCAAGTAAAACCTAAAACTCTTGAGGATATGGATAATGTAATTCGCCAAGGTATAGAGGAATCGTGATTTAAAAGTAGAAAACTGGCTCAAACCTGATTAAAAAGCTAACAAGTTTCTATCCCCTAACTCCAGAACTCACCATGACTCAAAAAACCTATCAACTCCCCCTAACCTTCGAGCAAATTCTTAATCTTGTCTTACAACTTCCCGCACAAGAACAAGAACAACTTATTCAAGAAATAAAGAAAACCTCTTCAAATAATAAAGATGAAGATTTACTTAGTGTTTTTGACAGAATCGGCAGAAATGCTCAAGCTAAAGGATTAACCGAAGAAACTCTAGAAGAATTACTCGCCGATGAGTCATAAACTAATTGTCATTGACACAAATGTTTTACTTAGTGCTGCTCTAAGTCCTAATGGAACAGCCCGTAAAGCCTTAGATAAAGTCTATAAAGAATTCAAAATTGCTCAAAGCGATGAAACTTATCAAGAATTAAACACACGAATTTACAAACGTAAGTTCGATAAATATATCTCAGATGAAGACCGACAAGATTTTTTGGACATAATTAAAAAGTACAGTTAATTTATAGAAATAAAATCTCAAATAAACACCTGTAGAGATCCAGATGACAACAAATTTTTAGAACTTGCTAAAGATGCCAATGCAGAATTTTTAATTACGGGAGATCAAGACCTTTTATCACTCAAGACACTAGCCGAATATCAAAACAAGATTATTACTCTCAGAGACTTTGTTGACCTTGATTAATTCATATTTAATCCTGTAATTAGTTCAGATGGAAGGCTGTAACTCTAAAGGTTCGGATGGAATTATATACATTAATTCTGCACCTTCTGGTTTAATTTCTGTAGACGGAGTTAATTTAAGCCAGTCATGAAAGCTGATTCCTAATTGGGATATGGCTTGCAATTCTGTTTGGTAAGATTCAAAGCGGCGATTAGTTTCAATCATAGATTCCATTACTTCAAATACTTGGGGAAGACGTTTATAAGCTTCTTGCTTCAAATCATCCTGACTCGGCCCAAACCAACCGGCTTGAACCTCAACGCGAGTTAAAATTGCCGCTGGTAGCGAATCTAACCATTTGTTAGGGTCTTGCGCCATTTTAAACAAATTCTCCCGTTGCAGATCAAACACAGCATTCTCATCTAAAGTTGGGTCAATCCATTGGTAAATTCGTGTTAGTCTTCGCAAATCAATCTGATCTTTGAACTGAGGTTGTAAATATGCTCCTGGGTTAGAAGTTAGCAAAAGATCAACATATTTTTGAATACGAGAACGGATAACTCTAGCCCCTTCTTGGAAGCGGCGAAGTGCTGTATCATGTTCCTCTAATTCTAAATAGCAACGTGCTTCAGCTAGGTAAGCTAAAGATAAAGTTAACAAATACTCATCGGCAATTTGGCTTTTTTGCTCAATTTCGATATCTGTATATTCAGTATAAATATGCTCTGCTTCTAAGAAACGATTAATAGCTTGCAAGGCGCTGCTTCTACGATTTTCAGGTTTAACCATCGTAAAGGCATTAATTGCTAACTCAATTGCAGCACGAAAATTAGCATAGAAACTAAGGTCTATTTTGCGGTTGACTTTGCTCAATAGTTCTTCCGCTTGTTTTAGGCGTTTTTCTAGCTCATTAAGGCGCTGTGCTATTACAGCAAACCCCATTACCGAAACACCTAGATTAAGTACGCTAGCAGCAGTAGTTACTTGCAAAAAACCTTGAGTGAATTGTAGATTCTCCCCAATTTCCCCTAACTGATTTTCAATCCCAGCTAAACGTCCATTGACATCGGCGAAGCCTTTCCCAGAAATAGCCGCATTAGCAACTGTTCCAATCAGATTTACCCCTGAAACAGCTATATTATCTAAACTTGTTTGTTCAACTCCACCCAAGCGTCCACTGACATCAGCTAATCCTTGTCTTGTAGCAGCAGCATTTGCCCCAGAAGCAACAAGATTTGCACCAGAGAAAGCAAGGTTGAGTAAATTGTTAGGGGAAGAACTTAGTGCTGAAATTGGAGAATTATTGGATTCTCTTAACCAAGTAACAATATGTTTGCTTGTTGCGTTTATAATTACACCTCCAACCCTTACTAAAGTTCCATCTTGCAGCCCTTTGGCAATCCAATTAGCAAGTGTAAAAGTTACTGTCAATGGTATAGTCATAATCTTCTCTTGATTGCTAAAATATCTACACTTTACTCAGTATTCCCCCATTGATATGTTGTCTAACAATTCAGCTAATACTAATGCGAGTTCAATTCTGTCTAATCGCGATCGCTCTTTTTAACGAACCATCCACGCCAACAAAGAAAAGCGATCACCAAAATATCATCTGATTCATCTACAGTTACAATAAAGTAGTAAAGATAGGAGTAAATATGTATGTTTACTGGAATTAAACAAAAGGCTATTGTAGGCAAAGATGGCAAGATTGAACTTTCAGCAACCGAACTAGCAGAAGGAACAATCGTAGAAGTTATTGTGCTAGTTGAACCATCAACTGAAGAGGATGAAACTACTTATCTTTTAAAATCAGAGGTTAATAAAAAACATCTGCTCAAAGCTTTGGAGAATGTAGAAAAAGGAAACCTAATTTATGTAGATTTAGATGAATATGAAAAAAATTACCTTTGAACCAGAAGCTTTTGAACAATTAGGTCAGTGGGCAACAGAAGACAAGAAAATTTTCAAAAAAATATTGGAACTGATTAGAGATATACAAAGAGATCCTTTTGCAGGGATAGGAAAGCCAGAACCATTAAAATATGAACTACAAGGTTACTGGTCAAGGCGGATCACAGATGAACATAGATTAGTTTACAAAGTGCAAGAAGATTTATTGATTATTTTGACTTGCAAATATCATTATGAGCAATAAAGATTATTAAGGCTGGGATCTTATTTTAGTTAAAGCGATCGCTCTTTTTAACCAGAAGATGCAGAGCGATCGCAGATACAATCATAAGTAAAAGGCAAGCTGGTAGAAAATGGCTGAAATTATCACCTTTTAACTAACTAACAGCAAAATCTGTATATTTACGCACAGATGGCAACTGAAAACCTAAAACAATATCCTCTTTTGGGACACCTAATTCGACCAATTCATTCGCAATCCCTACCTCTGTCCCATCTTGCTGAATCCAGATTTTTTCGTCAATAATATCTAGATGCAGAACAGGCCCATATATACGGTCTTGCTCGTGCCAACCTACATAAACTAATTGATAATGATCGTGTTCTGTATCATAAATTATCTGTGCTTGAATGCGATTATCCCAAACAATACTAGCGTGTTGTTGAAGTAAATTCTTAATATATTGTCGATATTCGTCTAGCTTTGCCATTGGTCTATTACCTCCTGTTCAATATTATAAATTACTAAACAGAGTTGATTAATTTGAATAACAGATTGGATAAATGGAAGTAGAAAAAACTCATTGTAAACAGTACTAGGAACGGCTAAATATAAAGTGCGATTGGCTTCTTTTTTTTGTAAAGCAATTCGATAAATAATAAATTGTCCTAATGCAGCATAAAGTTCTGTAATTTTTGAAGGACTCAAAAAACTTTTAATTTCAACAGCTATTTTTTGTCCTTGTTTTTCGGCTGCAATAATTTTTTCTGCTCCTAAATCAATATATAGCTCAAGGGTTCCCGCCTGGAGAGTATAAGGATCATGAGTGATTAACCACCCTTCTTTCTCAAGTGCTGTTTTGACAACTGTATGAAAAGCATCTTTAGCAGACACGGGTTTAATTCCAATTTATAGTGGTGCTTGATTTAAGAATTTCCATTTTGTTGATACACTGACAACCTAGCGAAACTTTTTTTAACTAAATTTAATATAGTTCTGTCTCTTCTCGCCTGTCTACTTACTCCAGATGCAGAGGAGAAGAGGATTGAATGAACCGCAGATGAAAGAGCGATCGCCCCATCCCCCACCAACTTAGATAAAATCACTATGGTGCTAGTTAACCCTCCCTAAATCTAATGAAAAGCGATCGCTCCCTTTCCCAACTCTCTCTTCAACGTCCTGAACTACTCGCGCCAGCAGGTAATTGGGAATGTGCTAAAGCTGCTGTGGAAAATGGGGCAGATGCGATTTACTTCGGTTTGGATCGGTTTAACGCCAGAATGCGGGCACAAAACTTTACTGAGGCGGACTTACCCCAATTGATGACATTCCTGCACCGTCGGGGCGTAAAGGGTTATGTCACAGTCAACACACTCATATTTCCCAAAGAACTAGCAGAAGCACAGCAATATCTCCGCACAATTATTGCATCTGGTGTGGATGCAGCGATCGTTCAAGATATCGGTATATGCCGTCTCATCCGTCAACTTTCGCCCGATTTTCCCATCCATGCTTCCACGCAAATGACGATTACCAGTGCGGCTGGGGTGGAATTTGCCAAATCTCTTGGTTGTCAATTGGTGGTGCTGGCGCGTGAATGTTCTCTCAAAGAAATCAATAAAATACAGCAGCAGATTGCCCAACAGGAAACGTCGCTGCCCTTAGAAGTTTTTGTTCACGGTGCTTTGTGCGTAGCGTATTCTGGCCAGTGTTTGACTAGTGAGGCTTTAGGTGGACGTTCTGCTAACCGAGGTGAATGTGCCCAAGCTTGCCGGATGCCCTACGATTTAATCGCCGATGGGGAAGTTGTAAATTTAAAAGAGCGCAAATATTTACTCAGTCCTCAAGACCTAGCAGGGTTAGATGTTTTGCCGGATTTGGTGAAATCAGGAGTAACTTGTCTCAAGATTGAAGGTCGTCTGAAAGCTCCAGAGTATGTTGCTAATGTCACCCGTGTTTATCGGCAAGCTTTGGATGGAGTGATGAAGGAGATCCCCCCTAGCCCCCCTTCAAAAGGGGGGGACATAGCCCTTGTTAAGGGGGGTTGGGGGGATCTTCCGCTTAATCAACAACGGGCAACAGATCAAGAACATTACAACCTAGAAATGGCATTTTCTCGCGGACTCTACACAGGCTGGTTTGGTGGGATTAATAATCAGGAACTAGTTCACGCCCGCTTTGGTAAAAAACGTGGGGTTTATTTAGGTGAAGTCAGCCGCATTCACAACGAAGAGGTAACAGTCAAATTGGAAGCGCCTGTAAAACCAGGGGATGGAATTGTATTTGACTGCGGTCATCCAGAGGCGAAGGAAGAAGGTGGCCGAGTTTATGGGGTGGTTTCCAAAGGTAAGGAAAGTGTGCTGACCTTTGGTCGAAATGACTTGAACCTGCGCCGAGTGCATATAGGCGATCGCATTTGGAAAACCAGCGATCCAGAACTTGATAAGCAAGTGCGGCAGAGTTTTGCAGGCGAGAACCCCCAATTTCAGCGTCCGATTGACTTGGAGATTTATGGAGAAATTGGTCAGGCGTTGATTGCGATCGCCCGCGATCAACTCGGTAATATTGTACAGGTAGAATCTGCAATTTCTCTGGTGGAAGCGCACACCAAACCCTTAGATACAGACCGTTTACAAGAACAATTCGGTCGTCTCGGTAATACACCTTTCTGTTTAGGAACACTAACTAACCACCTCAATGGTGCTATTATGCTACCCGTAAGTGAGTTGAACCGGATGCGGCGGGAAATCGTAGCACAGTTGGAAGAATTGCGAAGTCAACCTAAACGCTGGCAATTACATTCTGATGTCTCTTTCCAAAATTTACTCCCCTCATCTCCCACCCTGCGGGAAGCTAAAGCTACATCCTCTTCACTCATAGTCTTGGTACGAAATCTCAAGCAACTGCAAGCCGCTCTCAAAGCTGGTATTGAAACACTGTATTGTGAATTTGAAGACCCACGTGCCTACCAAGAAGCGGTGCAAATGGTGCGCCAACAACAGCAACAAAACAAAGTAGAAAATTCTTCACTTTTAACTCATAACTCAGCACTCCTAACTCCTAACTCCCAACTCCCCACAATTTGGGTTGCACCACCCCGAATTACTAAACCGGGGGAAAATTGGATTTTGCAGCAAGTACGTGCCTCGGAAGCAGATGGCTATCTGATACGGAACTATGACCAATTGCAATTCTTTGCAGCAGACCGTTGTATTGGAGATTTTTCGCTCAACGTTGCTAATCCCTTAACAGCAGACTACTTTCAGCAACACTTTGGTTTAGAACGGCTGACGGCATCTTATGACCTGAATATTACCCAACTTCAAGATTTACTCACCAGTTGTCCACCCCAGTGGTTTGAGGTGACAATCCATCAGCATATACCGATGTTTCACATGGAGCATTGTGTATTTTGTGCCTTTCTATCGACAGGTACAGACTACACTAACTGTGGACGACCTTGTGAAAAGCAGGAAGTCAAATTGCGCGATCGCGTTGGTAGCGAACACGTCCTCAAAGCCGATGTAGGTTGCCGCAACACTGTATTTAACGGCACTGCTCAAACCGGAGCAGAGTATGTACAGCGCCTCATAGAACTGGGATTACGTCAGTTTCGCATCGAGTTTGTGAATGAAACACCAGAACAAGTGAGTAAAACCATACATTGCTACAGTCAACTACTGCAAGGCGAGATTACAGGTTCCCAACTCTGGCGCGAGTTGAAACTGCAAAATCAGCTAGGTGTAACTCGTGGCCCTATGGGAGTGCCTGCATTGCGTTCATAATTGATTTTGCGATCGCCCAGCTTGAAAAATCTGTTTGGCAGTCAAGTTTAATTCTGGGAATGTAGGGGATATGATACGGTCATTTCCCCAAAACAGGTTAACTTGATACTCACCATCCACCAAATAATAAACCGAAATAGTCGGTTGTTTGGGATTACCTATATACCTTCTACCGCCTAAAGCTAAATAGTCAACAATCCAGTATTCAGGAACGCCAAAAGTTTCGTAGTCAACCAGCTTATGTGCATAATCATCTTTCCAATTAGTGCTGACGACTTCAATAACTAGGGGAACCGATGCAGCTTGAGTAACAGTTGAGGACTTTTTCCACATCGGTTCTGCTGAAAGATTATTTTGATTTATCACTATCACATCAGGCGAATAACCTGATTCTTTGTCAGGAACCTTGACTAATGCTTGCTTGGGTATGAGGTATGGGAGTTTTAATCGTTTGAACTCTAAAGTTACTTCGCCCGCTAAAAAACCATTAATCTCTTCATGATCTCCTACTGGCTGCATTTCAACAATTACCCCATCATGTAGTTCATAGCGTCCGCCGTCTGGCTTCCAATTGAGGAATTCTTCAAAAGCGATCGTTTTTGGTAAGGCTTGAAACATCACACTTACTCCTGATGATGATTTAGAGTTTAGCAAATTACTTGGTATTGCTCACTTGACCCTTAGATCCCCGACTTCTTTAAGAATTCGGGGATCTAAATCGACATAAAACCTCGCTAGATAAAGCTAAAACGAGTAATCAGGAAGATTTTACAAAATTTTGTATCTATTTTGGTAACAACGTCAATTCAGGTGAATGAAACAGATTTTAAAGATGGTAACTATAATGATGATTGGGCTTTCATCGTACTAGATAAACCCATTGGTGAAGATTACGGTTATTTAGGATGGAAATCACTTTCCCCTGAGACTCTCATTAAGGACAAGGAAAAATACGTTTTCGTTGGTTACTCTGGTGATTTCCCCAATTCTCCGCAATATAGCGCATTGAAAGCAGGCCCAGGTATGACGGCTGGAGTCCACCCTGGATGTAGTATTACTGGAGAAGAAGATGGATTATTGAAGCATGATTGTGACACTACGGGCGGTTCTTCTGGTGGGCCAATCATTGCTTGGATTAATCAAAAGCCTTATATTGTAGCTCTCAATAATATGGAAGTTAAAACTCGTGCCAATGGAACACCTTTGTTTAATTTGGCAGTAAAAATTTCTCGTATTGAGCAAGTATTAAATGGACAATAGCACCTGCTAATTTGCAAAACTCCAATTACCGACTTATCTAAAAGGTCGGTAATCTTACTTTTCAGGAATAATATATAGCTGCAATATATAATTTTTTTTCTATAATCATTAGGCTATCGTCAATCTAAAGCACATCTTAATGATAAGCAAGTCAACAATCTATAATTTTACAGTTTATGAATAATATTTCGACAAGCAATAATTGGGATACTTCCCTTTACGAAGATAAACACGCCTTTGTCTGGCAATATGGCGAAGAATTACTGAAATTACTCAACCCTCAGCCAGGAGAATCCATTTTGGATCTTGGCTGTGGTACGGGACAACTAACAGAAAAAATTGCCCAAGCTGGTGCTGAAGTAAGGGGAGTTGATTATGCACCTGAGATGATTGAAAAGGCAAGACAAAACTATCCCCATATCCGTTTTGATGTAGCTGATGCTAGAAACTTTCAAGTAGATAAGCCATTGGATGCTGTATTTTCCAACGCTGTACTACATTGGGTGAAAGAAGCAGATAACGCGATCGCTTCCATCCATAAATCCCTAAAACCCGGAGGTCGTTTTGTGGCAGAATTTGGTGGTAAAGGGAATATAAAGGCGATCGCCACAGCTTTATATAGTGCTTTAGAGTCCATTGGTATCCTTCAAGCACAAGTAGAAAATCCTTGGTATTACCCCAGCATTGGTGAATACGCCAGCCTCTTAGAGCATCAAGGCTTTGATGTCATTTATGCTATCCTGTTTCGTCGCCCAACTCCCCTAGCAGAAGGAGAAGCTGGCATAGCAAACTGGATTAAAATGTTCGCCAGTCCATTCTTAGCCGGACTTTCACCTGAGCAACAAATACAAATAATTCCCGTCGTCGAGGAATATCTGAAGCCAACACTATATCAACAAGGAACTTGGACAGCAGATTATCGAAGAATTCGTATAGTTGCCATTAAACTTTAGATTGTGCCCTAATTACGAATTATGAATTACGAATTACGAATTAGTATCAGTTATGCATATACCTAAATTGTGCGATGCCTGCGGCGGGCTGCGCCAACGCCAGATATCGTTTTCATTACTAGTAAGCATTACCCTCACCGCTTTACTAGTACTGCCCACACTAGCGCAAACTCGTTCAATACCATCACCTTCTAGTGCGCCTTTAGAACTAGACTTATTGACCAAGCCAAAAGACTATATAATCACAGCTACCACCATTCATCCAGAACGATTAACCGTTCCCAGCTTATGGTGGGCACAACAAAACTCCGAGAAAAAGCTATTAGATAATTGGATAGCATATCCAACTTCTGGCAAAGAACCTGCACGAGTAGACTTGATCGTGAATCAGCAAATTTGGAGTTTACTAGAGTATGTAGAGCGCTACGACTTCGTAAATCGCTTGGGTAGCGCTGCACGGAACTTTGGTTACAACGTCCGGGTATTTAATTATCAAAAAGAACCCTTGGCAACCTACACTTGCAACTTTAGTACAAGTCCAGCTTTATGCAGTATCCAAACCACTATTAATAACAAGATAGGGTTACAGCGTTCTTTTTAGGGACTGGAGATGCAGGGGAGCAGAGGAAAAGAAGTTGCATTTTCCCCTCTGCCCCTCCGCACCTCTGCCTCTTCTGCCCAATTCCCAATTAACCCTTAATTTTGGCGAATAAAGACTCGTATTGTTTTATTGCTGATGGAGGTAAGGGAAGTAAAAATTCACTTTTATCGAAAACTTTGCGATCGCTCTCTAACAAACTCCATAATGGTTCTTGGATATCGGAAGCGGAAATATTTGTAGAAATTGGCGAATTAGTTTTAGTCAGCACCGAAATTTGTTTAGCTGTGCTTGCTTGCCAACAAAAATCAATCCATTGATCTGATAAACTATCCTTAGTAATCCCTGCGGGACGTACCCATAAGTCCGCCCAGATTGCTGTTCCTGACTGGGGGATAACTGCGGCAAGCTGCGGATAACGTCCCAGAACAGGCAATACATCGCTTGACCAACCAACTGCTAGCCAAGTGTCTTCCATAATTAGAGGTTCCAAATAGTTATTGGAACTGTAAAATTTCACCTGTTGGTTTAATATCTGTAATTCCTTTTCCAAGTCTGGTACTTGGTCAAGATTGCCTGTATTATAAGATTTGCCTAGCTTTTTTAAGACCAAACCAATAACTTCTCGTGGTTGATTGAGTAGGGAAATACGCTGCTGCATTCCATCTCGCCACAAATCACTCCAATCTTTGGGTGTCCATCCCAATTTTCGCAACTTGTCACGGTTATAAACAATTACCGTGCTACCCCATCGGTAAGGCGCACCCCACACCTTCCCTTGAGTATCCAAAATACCCTGGTCGTTGCGCGTTACCAGTTGTTTCCACCTTTCGTCTAAAGTAGACCACTGTTTTAATTGGTTTCCCTGTACTTCTTGGAGTGGTTGAATCAACTTCTGTTCAATAGCTGCTTGTAGCCAGTAATCTCCCAATGTCACTAGGTCTGTGTCAGCGGCTTTTTGACCTTGCCTAAAGGGTATAAAACGACTCCATCCCTGCTCATCGCTAGTCTTTGGTTTCTGCTGCCAATTTTGTAATTGGTGAAATAAATCCTGTATATGCTCAACTGGAGCAAACTTTAACTGTACCTGTTGCTGCAAACCTTTGTGGAATTGATTCACCACCTGACCAGGTATAGAACCCTTTAATAACTGTACTTTTAGTTGCGTTTGCTTGTTTCCACCACAGCCAAAAAGCAGTTGTGAAAGCGCCAGTGTGCTTGTACCTAGCAAAAAAGACCGTCGATCCATTGATTTTGGATTTTGAGATTTTTGATTATACCTAATATTAAGCAGAGATTCACCAGTGACTGACTAGCTGAAAAAGTGGATCTGGAGAATTATCGGTATTTTTTCTTGATAATCCGGGTAATTTTGAATATTTGGCTCAAATTAGCGATTTTTTGTCAAATCCCTACCTAAAGATTAATTTTTATCCATAAATTTACTTGGTGGTACTTATAGTGAAACCTTACTTGTATTGAGAAGTAATGATTTAAATGTCACATTTCCAGCAAAAATTATCAATACTTAAATAATCCATAAGTATCGTTAAGGTTGAGAGTAAATTGAATAACATAGAGAAAATGTACGAATAAAGGTATTAAATGGAGCTATTACAGCAGCAGATCCTGACTTTAAGCCAAAAGCTGGATGACCTGTGCCAAGTAATTGAGCAGCTTGATAGTAAAGTCACTCAAACTTTCTCAGAGTGTTCTTTAGCGAATACACAAGCAAAGGATAATAGCCAACAAAATGGCGCAGCTGGAGGCTACCAGTTTAAAGGACGTAACAATTTAAATCCAGAAATGGAACACAAGGATGTGTTGACAGATGGCATTTATCTAGACATGCATCGTCAAGCTGGAGATAATATAACACCAGAAATTCAAATACAACGACTGACAGCGCAGTTAACAGCAGCGTACAATCGCATTGCTGCCTTAGAAGAACAATTACTTAGAGAGAGAATTCATTAATTTAGCCTGAGTTCAACGAATAAAAAAATAGATTGAGGTAGGTAAGACAAACCTTTAGGTTCAATATCGAGTGATGGTTTTATGAGCATATACTTAAATGCAAGTAAGTAATCCAGCCATCAAATTGATAAAAAAGTTAAACACACTATTACATATCTTTACGTAATAGTGTGATCTATCTACCCATAGGTTTTTAGTCTATACCTCACTATGAAACAAAAAAAACAACCCTAAGACTGGTGTAGTTAGGGTATTGTCTGGTTTAAAAACTAAGATTTTCTTATTAATCTGTATTTTTCTCATTAGTGTTTTTGGCATCTTGTTATCAAATTGGTTGATGACAAGCCAGACAACTTTCGCAAAAATTGACTTTTTGCAACCTGCTCCTACTCAACCGCTATTGTAAATAAGGGATTCAATCCCAATTGATGAAACGGCAGAAATTTACGGAGATTTCAAGTCGGAAATTCTTAAAAGATTTGCAGCCAAAAAAAGAGTAAACGCAAAACAAAAAAGATTGTCATAAAGCTGTTGAAATACATAAATCTCAAAATGAAATAATTAAATTACAGAGGGTACAAATTTTATTCAAAAGCTTATGTGAGACATAGCTTGTTTCAGAACTCATATTTTTCTGAGTCTACCAATCCGACGCTTTTATCTAGTACTATCTTTATGTTTTAGTTCCAGAAAATCTTTAGTTACTCTAACTATAGAATCTCCATTTATATAATTGGAAGTATAATTGGGCGTTAATGGTAGATAATCACCCGATTCTAGTACTAGAATAACCCGAAAAAAGTATTCACCTATACTAGTATCAATCCGTTCAAGCTTAACATCAGTAATTTCGCTCAAAGAATATTGAAAAACTGTTTTTCCTAACGTTCCAAACCACCTGTAACGACTAAGCTTTACAGTATTTGTTTCTTTATCAAAATTACAAGTGATAA
The DNA here is from genome assembly GCF_963920915.1 of Nostoc sp. PCC 9305. Classification (NCBI taxonomy): domain Bacteria; kingdom Bacillati; phylum Cyanobacteriota; class Cyanophyceae; order Nostocales; family Nostocaceae; genus Nostoc; species Nostoc sp. PCC 9305. The sequence goes on along the minus strand of NZ_CAWUDN010000042.1, from coordinate 21,697 downwards.
ATAAACCTAGTGACGCTACTAGCAACGCTAATATTCCACAGAATACAGTAATCATGACAGAAATGTAACCAGTAAAAGTCTCATCAAGCATAACCTCTAAATTCTTCTCTATAGGGGTTTTCAAAAAATCATTAATTCTTAATACTATTGATTGCAATTCTTCAAGGTTCAATTTCGGGTATCCTGCGCGTGAAAAAGGAAAACTATCTCTATCATTTAATAGTAAAATGTTATATTTATAATACTTAGCCTGACCATCAGTATCAATCTGAGTTTCCAATTTAGCCTCTAGTAACTCAGAAACTAGCGTTTGACTCTGTTCTCGACCTAACCAATTATTTTTTGTTAACTTACACATTACTGTTAAAGTATTTTGTCCTGCACTCAAATCAATATTTGAAGTAGATATATTGTTTGGATAACGATTGCAGACAAGCCGTGTAATAGGTGTAAATACAATAGTCGCAAATAAAAATAGAACAAATAATTGACTAAAAAATATTCCTACACCTAAAAATACTTTTGGTCGAATAATAAAAATAAGTTTAGTTGATGTTTGCTCTGAGACTTTTAGAGGATTAGCTAGAGTCAAATAACATCCAGCACCTAAGTTAATTGCTAACAGGATGGCAACTAATAAAACAGTCATTTTATTTGTAGCTCCAGAACCGCTTTAGCAGATAGAAATATTACGCGTTTACCAATTAGATAATAAACCAAGAAAGAATAACCTCAACTACTCTTCTGTGCATAGCGCCATCGAATATGCCAGCATTAATGAGATGCTGCACTTAGTCGTTCAAGTTGGGCTTCAATGGCTGCCAAAAGTTGGTGTTGCTGCCAATCTTGGCTAAGATGGGCGGCTATGCAAGCGGCTCCAGCGCCCATACCTTCTTTGACAAAACCCTGCTCATAAGCTCTCAGTTGGGGATAACGAGAATCAGCAAAGCTCAGATGAGTTGCTAATAAGGGAGGGGTTCTCCCACTCGGAGTTAAGCTGTTTTTTCCTAAGTTGAGTGCTAAGTCAACTGTAGCGCCAGTAGGATCTTCAGCCACCCAGCGGGTTGTGCCTACAACTACTGCTTCTGGTTGCCATGATAAGCTGTAAGCTTGAGCGATCGCACTCATCAACGCATAAACCGCCAGCATTTGCGTCCCTCCAGCCAGCATTACACCACAACTACGGCTAGCAGCGATCGCCATCCCAGCTACCACCACTTGCATCGGATCGCCCACGGCGGCTACGAGTTGTAGCGGATCTACAGAATTTTGGATTTTAGATACTTCTCTACGAGAGGCTGCGCCAACGACTTCGCTCAGTACAAGTTTTGGATTTTGGATTTGAGATTGGAAGTTTATCTCCCCCTGCTCCCCCTGCCTCCCCTGCTCCCTGCTCCCCTTCATCTTCTCCAGTCCAGCTTGCACTAGTGCCCACTTTTGCGCGTGGTTACAAACAGGATGGCTACTGTTAACTTTTCCGGCAGCATCTATACCCAAACCAGTTAAGATTGCTAGGGCAGTTGTAGTACCTCCGACGACGCACTCACCGAGAATCAAATACCCTTGTTGAATATTGGCGGCTAGGCGTTCTCCCCAAAGTAGCCCTTGTTCAAACAAGTGATGTACCGTTGTGATTTCCATCGCAGCACCTCCACTTAAACACTGAGCAGGAGCGCCACCCAAATCAATTACTGGTACAGCAGGAGCTTGGGGTAAACCAGCATTAAATAAATGAATTGGTATCTTTAGTGACTCAAATACAGCGCGAGAAATCAGCACAGGTGAAGCTCCAGCCGCCAATGGAGGTAGGGGATATTGGGCTTTATGTTCTGGCCCGTAATACAAAAACTCAGCATCGGCACAAGCTGTATATTTCCGATCCTCTGGAGTGCGACCAGCTGCTGAAATCCCTGGAATTAAACCAGTTTCAGTAAATCCTAAAATACAAGCAAATACGGGTAGACAACCACGATACCTTCGCAGCCATTGTTCACCCTGTTCTTTTTGAGTATAAATACTAATTTGGGAATTGGGCATGGGGCATTGGTTATTAGTTAGGACTGATCGTTTAACCAATGACAAATGACAAATGACAAATAACTATCCTTCATAATCCATGAGAACTTGTACCCAGTGTGGTGGGCGGGGGATCGGGTTGCCCAGACGGTCAAAAAGCAACCATGCTGCCAGGTGTACCACAAAAAGGTAGATAAAGTTGTTGAGTAAAATTAAAGCGATCGCTCCCACTTGAATCAAAAATACACTGGGACTCGCCAACAAACTCAAGTTAAAAAATACCCACTCAATGAACTCAGTCACCTGGGTAATCACATAAATCCATAGGTCTTCACCCGACAAAACAGACAGCAACCACAGCCTAAAAAAGACTCCTAAAGTACCCAATAGCGTACCCAAGGTAATAGAAACAATCCAGGGAAGACGACGACGACACCACGTAGCGCCCAAAAGAACGCCCATGAACCCGTAGGGCATGACAAACAGCAAACTACGGGCTGGCCCCATCAGTACCGTCAGCAGCAACCCAGAGGTGAGTGCCGCCATCCATGCCGCACGTTTGCCCCAACGCAGATAGACTAGAGCGATCGGCACTGGAAAAAATATCCGCAAAACTGGGCCTAAAGGAAAGTAAAAATTAATAAACCAAATTAAGCTAGCTGTACTGGCTAAAAATGCCGTTTCCACCATCCTCAAGGGCGCATCAGCTTTGATTTGAGGAGGCATTAACTGCTGTTCTTTATCTAACCAATGATTCTGAGGAGTTGGAGATTCAGAGGATGGATCTTCCTCCGGTTCATCTGGGAGAGAATCTAAAATACTCATATCTGACAAGTTTTTAAACGATCATTCTTTCTAAGGCTGACAAATCGGGAATACAAATAGTGTCTTGATCCCGTTTAATCAAGCCTTTTTTTTCTAGCCTTGTCAATACTCGTGTCACCGTTTCCCGCGCCAGTCCGCTCAAACTACTCAATTCCCGATGAGGTAAATTGGGGATTTCGGTTCCAGTTTGCCCTTTTTTTCCTTGTCCTTCTGCCAAAAATAACAACGTATCTGCTACCCTTGACTGGCTATCAGATTCCCGCAACCGCAATCGGCGATTGACTTGCCGCAAACGTCGTGCCATGAGTTGCGCCAATCGAACTCCCGCCAAGGGTTCTATCTGAAGTAATTTGACAAAATCCTGAGCAGGCATACTACCAATTACCGTTGGGGCCAAGGTAATTACATCTGTGGATCGAGGTGCTTCATCTAGCGCCGCCATTTCACCAAACAATTCACCTTTGCCAATAATATTCAGCGTTACCTCTTTTCCTTCCAGATTGTAGGTGCGAATTTTTACCCATCCGTCCATAATAAAATACACAGAACCACCCCAGTCATTTTCCAGTAGAATCACCTGATTGGCTGGGTGAGTGCGCGTAACAAGATGGGTGAGGGCTGATTCCACAGCAGTTTCTGGCAACCCTTGAAAAAAGGGAGCGGAGGCGATCATCCAGGAATTAGCCTGTGCTTGCAAGCTATATCGATCTTCCATTACGACATCTTTAATTCAAGCTGCTATGTACACACAAAAAACAGGAGTGCCATTTGTAGCCTAAGCTATCATTGCACAGCTCCCTTTCAAAGAAAAAACTAAACTATGCTACACAAGAAAGCGACAAGAAGTTTTTCTAAATAATCTTTACCTATAAGTTTAAACGGGGTAAAAGTTTTGCAAAAAGTAGTTTATAGCCTGCGGTTGTATTGCTTAGGGGCTAGCTGTACTGCAAACTTGATTAGTTATGAATATAGGCAAACAACATTAATGATACTAAAGGGAGTAAATTATTGCTCAGGTATTTTAGCTATTTTAAAAAATAGGCGACCAATGATATGCAAAATTAAGCTTTTCGAGCAAAGGCTGTCTGAAGAGGACAAGGAGAGGGGGAGACAAGGAGACAAGGGGATGGGGAGGCAAAGAGAAACTTTTTTCCTTGTTTTCTTCGATGATTGAAGATTGCCACGACTCCCAGTAATCCATAACATAATGACAGTCACAAGTCCAAGCAGCGGCTCTTGCCACTCAAAACTTCTTCTATGGTGACACTGCGCGTAGCAATATCCCTACAGGGGTACGGTGATTGTAAAGTAATTGTTCACATGATTTGACATAGATTTATATATAAGGTAGAAAAGTGACTTTTAGTACAGATGAAATTCAAAAGCTGATCGCAGACATTGACAACTTACTTGCCAGCGGTGGCAAGCGCCTGTCTAGATTTCTGTCTGGTCAGGCACAAGAGCCTAAAGAAGTTTTAGAGCGAATTCGCGACTTCTTGGTGAGGTTACAAGAAAAAGAAGCATTAGAGAGGGGCATCCCAAATCAGTCTTCTGAAGAACGGCAAGCGCCTTTGTTAACAAAATTTATCGATCGCGATCGTAACCAGTATCCGCTACCGCAGCTCGAACCCAGTCAGGAACAGAGTACTGTTGGCGTAGGACAATTAAATAATGAATTTTCGAGATTGATTCAGCCGTTGCGATCGGAATTAGAATTGCTTTTGCAAGAGCGAGCCACTCTTATACAAGAAATTCGGCAACTAGAGCAAAAGCGTTTGCAAAACTACTCCTTAGCGCAGCAGTTGACAAACCAGGAACAAATGATTACCGAGTTTTTACAGGTACTCATGAGTCGCCTTGTGCCGACTTTAACACCACTGATTGGACAGACGAGGGAAAATTCCGCCAGTTCTTTAGGAGGAATTAATTACGCAACCTCTGCAACTCAATCTTTATTAGAATCCTCTGACGATGTGGAGCGCTTAACCCAGCTAGCTAGGGAGTTAGATCAACGCCTATTATCACTAGATGGGACGGTGAATGTAGTCTTTGAAGCACTACAACGCAATATTAATACTTATTACGAATCCCTGTCGCAAGCACTGGCAAGAATGCATAGCAAGGGGATGCAAGGCGAACAGCTGATGGCCAGCTTTGTCAACAATTTGACCCAGCATTTGCAACAAGAATCCCCTAGTTTGCAGTCATCTTTGCTGGGAGGAGAATCTGAGACACTACCATCATTGGCTGAACCAGCCGAGATTGCAGCTGGAGTTGCGCCCCAATCCTTGGAGCTTATACAGCCAGAAACTTCATCTCCACTCACAATTGAGCAACAGGAAACTACCCTCACAGAGGATCTGGATGCAGTGCTGTTGCAGCTTGGCGTAGACTCATCTGAATATTCTCAAACCCCGACCGAATTACCGGAAGATATTTCTGCGGCAATTGGTGATGAAGTAGACCAACTTTACGCCAGTTTGTTTGATGCTGGTGATGTTAATAATCTCAGCCTCGATGTTCCCATCAATGACTTATCCGCTTCTACAGCCTCTGCATCTCCGTTGAACATTGCACAGGCTCCACCTGTCTCTCCAATTGTGGATTCTGCGGTTGTAACACCAGATACGGGTTTTTCAATCCAAGAGACTTTAGGAGAAACTACAAATTCATCAGAGCCACAGGAAGAACTATTTTTTGAAGAAGATAATGACCTAGATTCACCTCTTAGCTTCTCTACTCCACAAATAGACAGTTTGCCACAAATCGGCACTCAGCCAGCCAGCGTTGATACAATTAATACCCTAACTGACTTACTACCTGATGCCGATAGTGAACTGCAATTGCTGGAAGTCTCATCTTCTGTGGATAATGCCACAACTACAGCAACTGACCTATTACCTGATACAGATAGCGAACTGCAATTACTGGAAGTATCATCTTTTGTGGATGATGCCACAACCACACCACCAGTGACTCCAGAAGTAGCAGAAATTGCGTTGGTAGAGCCTACTGTTCCCGAAGCGTCTGTCTACGACACGCTGCACGAACGCAGCGAAGATATCGCCACATCGGAAGTATTGATTAACAACGATCGCTCCGAACTGTTTTCAGATAACTACATTGCTGCTTCACCCCAAGAAAACTTACTTTCTATTGAGTCAAACCAGTCTCCAGCCGTACCAGATATTTCTTTAGATGAAGAACAGTTGCAGCAATTAGATCGGGATTTGGCTAATTTCGATCGGCAGCTAAATTCTGAGTCGCAGCCAGATCGCAACTTGGATGTTTTCTCGGAACTACTTGATAACATTCAAGACACAATCCCCACAACTTCCCCTGAAAATCCCCAAATAGTAGAGAATACATCAATTGCTGCTTTCTCCAGTTTGGCAGTTCCCCAGATAGAAACTGAAAAAAAAAAGGAAGTCACAACTCCTGTTCCAGAAAGTTCTTTACCTCCAATTGCCAACTCTATAAATAATCCAGAAGTTTCGTCCAATATTTTAGAATCAGTCTGGTATTTAGGAATTGATTTAGGTACAACAGGAATTTCCGCCGCATTATTAAATCGCTCGACTTTTGTTGTACATCCTATCTACTGGTCAGCAGAAAATCCGCCGGGAACAACTTCCTTTCAGCAATCATTTCGTTTACCAACAGAGGTTTATCTGCCTACAGCTTCTGTACCTCACGGTGAAAACGAAACTATCGAAGCACATGAGCAGACAGCACCTGCGGCTGTTGCCCAAGATAAAGCACCCGATCGCTCGGCTACTACTCCTGCAACACCAAGATCGACAGCAGATCCGACGAAAAATAATCTCTACTCGGCGCAGTTGAAGCCCTATCTACAAGTAGCCATTCCCTACAAGAGCGAACGACAGAAATGGGAACCTGTTTTGCAATTAAATGAATTTTCGGCAGGGCCTTTGATTTGGGTTGTGCGATCGCTCTCTAAGTTACTATTAACCCTCAAATCCGAAAAAACAAGTACCACCCCTAGTTTAATGGCTGCCGCTGTTGGGATCGGCAAACAAGATTTTCCCCAGATTATTAATAATATTGCTGGTGTAATTTGTACCTGTCCATCTAGCTGGTCGGAACAATACCGCTTTAACGTGCGGGAAGCTTTACTCACTAGCAAACTTATTCAACATCCGCAGCAAGTCTTTTTTGTTGAAGAAGCGATCGCTAGTTTACTCCCGGAACTCGATGCTGTTAATGGTGAGCAAGTAAAACTAAGCGATGCTCAAGGTTCTCATCCGCTAAAAACCAGCGAACATCCCATTGTTGGCAACACCCTGGTGATTAACATTGGGACAACTGCCACAGAAATGTTGCTGGTGAATCTACCAGAAACCTTGCAGCAATTGACATACAGTGATTTCATGCTCCACAGTTTTGCTTATGCTGGCAAGGGTATTGAACAAGATATAATTTGCCAACTGCTATTGCCACCGAAATCTCGGCAATCACGCCTAGAAACACCAAGCAATAGCAAAACTACCACGAGTAATCCTTGGCAATGGCAACCGTCAATTCCCGGTTTAGACCAAATGCGTTGGCAGACTTTAGGGTTGGAAGAATTAGAACTACCTAGAGTCGGAGAACCAGATATCACCGCTCGCATTCGTCTCCAGCAGCGTCTAGAAAGTTCTCTACTGGGACAGGCGGTATTAGATGCGGCATTAGCCCTAAAGCTGATTTTGCAACACCAAGACTCTTTTACCCTGGAATTAGCCGATCAGCGCTGGGTTTTGCAACGACGAGATTTAGAAAGCCAGGTATTTATCCCCTTTGTGCGCCGTCTGAACCGAGAACTTAACAAGTTATTGGTAGCTCGTGGCATCCCCACAGAAGCTATTAATCAAGCTATCCTGACTGGGGGAGTGGCTTGTATTGGAACGGTGAACCGCTGGTTACGGCAAAAACTTCCCAGCACTAAAATTATTCAAGATTTATATCTCGGCGAAAACGGCGCTCCCAATTGCAGTCGGGTTGCTTACGGTTTGGCGATGCTGCCTCTGCATCCCCAGATTTTAGACATACCCAGGCAACAATACACTGATTATTTCTTGTTTACAGAATTGTTGCGATTGCTACCAGACCGTCCTTTATCTTTCGGTGAAGTTATCCAGTTATTTGAGAATCGTGGGATCAATACTCGTATTTGTCAGCAACGGCTGCTGGCTTTTTTGGAAGGTGAACTGCCTTCCGGTTTAATACCTTCAGTGACAGAATCAACCTGGCTTACCCAGAGTTCGCAAGAAAATCCTGACTATCAGGCGATCGCCACAGCACCACTTTTTGAAAAACAAGGAAGTCTCACTTATCGTCCCAATTCTCAACAATTGTTGTCTTTGCGTCGCTATCTAGATGCAATTAAGGCTAGTAATCAGCAATCACTAGAGGAACCATATACGGTGAATTTTGCCTTAGAGGTCGAGCGTTGAGACTAGTACCGCAAGGCGGAATTAAAAATTAAAAATTAAAAATTAAAAATGAATCCAGCATAAGGGTTTTGTTGATTTAGAATGATTGGTTTATTTCCGCCGTGTTGTACTAGTAGATTGCGCTAGAAATAAGAATACTACTCAAAATTCCAAATGCTCATAACATAAGCATTTGGAATTTTGCGAATTACTACTAGTACTTCAGCACAGTAATTTTTGGGATATGTACGATAGTAGTATCTTTTTATTAGTTTTTATTAGATGGATAAAATACCGTAATTTTACAATCTATCACTTGAATTGAAAGATTCTGTAAATTTTTGGTTTTTGGTTTTTACATCGGCTAAAATTTGTGTATATTAACACTCGGTAGTAACGACAACAGTAGTAAAAATCGCCCAACAATCATGTCTATGTCTACACTACTAATGTAAAACTTCCTGTTATAAAACTAAGTTAGCCCTTGTGAATAATCTTTATCTTTATTCAGTTAATTGTTTGCAACAGCCTTCACACCCGTCAACATTAAGCGTGAGAAAACGATTAATTGACATTGTTGGAGCAATTGTGGGGCTGATTGTTACATTTATGATAGCAATTCCCGTAGCAATTGCTACCTTTATTCATGAGCCAAGTCCAATATTTTATTCCCAAATTCGCTGTGGTTTAAACGGAAAAACTTTCCGCATCTGGAAATTCCGCTCCATGATCGTCGATGCTGATAAACTCAAGCATTTGGTTGAGAACCAAGCCAAAGGTCACATTTTTAAATCTGTGGACGATCCTCGCATTACTCCTGTTGGTAAATTTTTGCGGCGTACTAGCTTGGATGAATTCCCTCAATTTTGGAATGTTCTGATCGGGGACATGAGTTTAGTTGGTACTCGTCCACCTACTCCTGATGAAGTCAGTAATTACGATCCACACCACTGGGATAGATTGCGAGTCAAACCAGGCATTACCGGAGAATGGCAAGCTAATGGGCGTTCCAGTATTACAGACTTTGAAACCATTGTGAAAATGGATATGGATTATCAACGCAAATGGTCTGTAACTTATGACCTGAGTCTGATTATTAAAACTATCTGGGTGGTATTTAAAAAGACTGGTGCTTATTAGACCTCTTGCACGAATGCAAAACTAGCCCCCAGCCCCTTCTCCCAATTTTGGGAGAAGGGGAGACAATTTCTAAATCCCTCTCCCAAGTTTGGGAGAGGGATTTAGGGTGAAGGCTTTTGATTCATGCAAGAAGTCTATTGAATTGAACCTCAACCCTTGACGCCGCTACCTGTTTCTGTAGGTACAATGTAACGTTGTAAAAACAGGAATAGTAATAATACTGGAGCGATCGCAATTACTGAGCCAGCAGCTACCAAGCGCCAGTCAAGGGAAAATGTACCTGCTAGCTTTGCAACTCCCAAAGGAAGAGTGTATAAATTTTCGTCTTGGATGACAATTAAAGGCCACAAAAAGTCACTCCAAGCACCAATAAATACAAAAATAGCTAAAGTTACCAGTGCTGGGCGAACTGCTGGTAACATAATATGCCACCATAATCCTAACTCCGAGCTGCCATCCATCCGGGCGGCTTCTTCTATTTCTTTCGGGACACTCATGAAAGCTTGGCGTAACAGAAAAATACCAAAAGCAGAAGCTAAACTCGGAAAAATCATCCCTAAATAAGTATTTCTCAAACCCATCTGGACTGTCAAAATATAGAGGGGAATCATCACGATTTGGAAGGGAATCATAATCGTAGAGACGATCGCTACAAAAATCCAGTCTCGCCCGACAAACGACAATCTGGCTAACGGATAGGCAGCCAAGGCGCAAAACAGCAGATTTAAGCCCACAGTCAGTACTGATACCAAGGTACTGTTATACAAGTATTGTCCAAAAGGTAGAGAGTTCCACACACTAGAGAAATTATTTAGTGTCGGTTGACTCGGTAGCAACTGTGGCGGCGACTGAAAAATATTTTCCGTAGGCGATTTCAAGGCTGTACTAATTAGCCATAGTAAAGGAAAGAGCATCAACAGTGCGATCGCTCCCAATAGCGCATACATTAGCAGAATCTGCGATCGTGATTTTTTCCAGTTCAGCATTTGATTAATAACTTTCCCAGTTCTCTAAATATTTATTACAACTTTCTTTATAACGCTACAACTTGCTTTCAATATTTTGCACTTGCTCAAATGTTTGGTGGATGCTCACACATTTCCACCCACATTTTCCGCACACGAGTTAATTGCAGGCGATTCATTTTTAAAGTAGAAATTGTTGCTCTACCAATGGTTGTAAGTCCTACAATTTCTGTAGCATCTTCACTCCAAGTAAAATGGTCTGCCCACAGTTGCTGTTGTGGATTAAATAATTTAACTTCATTCTGAGTATTAGGGTCAATTGCTGTTTGGCGAGTTGCTTTATAACGATTACAAGATGGACAAGCCAAGCATAGATTTTCAAATACAGTTTTCCCTTCAACAGACAAGGGGATGATATGCTCAAATTCAAAGGTAGTGACTGTTAAAGCTTCAGCAGTGCGACAGTAAGCACAACAATCAGCAAAATAATTACGAATTTCCTTTTTTAATTCAACAGGAATGTAAACACTCACGCTAGTTGCTGTTTATTTTGAAAAATATTTAAGGTATATCTAGCTCTAGTTTTAAGAATATTTAATTGGTCAACCTGTGCCAATAATCTGTCTAAGGTTTCAGTTTCGTCATCTGACAGATCATTGTCAGAATTTTTAACTAATAATTCCTGCAACTGTATCTGAGCTTTGGGAGATAAATAACTTTCTGCCAAAGCTTGCAATTCATCTATATTTAAACCAATCAATAATTCCGAATCTACAGATAAGTTAGTTAGCTGTTGATAAGTTTCTAAATCTAACAGTACTCCAACTTTTTTTCCCTCTGCGTTAGTGACATACTGAACTGAGTCAGACATGGCTTTACTTGAAAATTTGCTTAATTTTATTCTAACCTATCATCAAAAATCTGGTTAAAGCAATTAACCTAATTATTTTATTGAATTTATTTACATATTAATATCATTAAGTCTCTTCACTTTTTGAATTCCCTAATACTTCTAAAAAATCACATCACTCGTTGTTTATTTTTGCGTCACGTTCTTTTACATCACTCCATGTTTGACTATTGTGAATGATATCTTGTGCTTCAAGAAGAGAAAGACCAAAAGCCTTTTTTAAAATTCCAATTGATTCGGCTTTTGAATAATTACTCAATATTAAAAACTTAATAACAGATTCTTTTTCTGTGAATTCAGTCAACATTTTGTTAAACTTTTCAGTTAGTTCATTATCTTTATTCATAGTTTGTCCCAAATTTATAAAAGGCATTATGTTGCACAAATTAAATATTTATCAGATTCTTGAGGCATTAGTCTCATAAAAACCATCTACAGCAGTTATACAATTATTTATTCATTAAACCAAGATTACTGACTTATTTTAAAAGCCGGTAATCTTGGTATTTCACTTTTTACTAATTAGATTTAATTGGTAGAAAATCCGATACTGTACACACAGGTTTCAAAAGTTTCTCTTACAGTCTAAAGCCAATTCACAGTAGTTAATCTTCAACCGCTACATAAGGTTGTGGTTCCCGCGAACGTTGGGCAATTTGTTCTCGCCGATACTTTGCAAGTTCGCTGTAAAGCCTCTTACGAGAGAGATTTACGCTTCCAACAGGCTCATGGTCTAGCAGTGTATGCCAAGGGGAAAACAATATACCCTCATCTAAACGTTTGCGTTCTTCAAAGTCAAATTTCTGACTAGGAATGCGAACAGTTGCAACTTTAATAAACGGTGAATCTGCTTCTTGCCATTCCTGAACGTGGTCTTCAATCGGTGTTTTGTCATCGTCTACATAAAACTGAATTAGGAAGTCAAAAAAAGCTTCTCTACCTTCTTCCGTTAAATATTTGACCAGCGTTTCTCGGAGGTAATTTTCTGATTCTGGAAGTGTTTCTGGTGGTTGTTCGGGTTGTTGAGATTTTACAGATAATTTTACAATGCGACTACCAAACTTAAACGGAGCCATACTCCAATATTGAATCAAAAGTGGATTTATTACCTTGTGGCTGCCAATTTTTTGCAAGATAGCAAAGGCGTAACCAAGTTCTTCAAGCCTTTCTGGGGTAAGTTGTCCACTACCTGCTCTGGAAAGATCGGCGTAATCACGAACGTCTTTAGTCAAGAAAATAGGATAATTGTTAAGTATAAAATCTTGGGTTTTTTCTTCATCATCCAGGGCTTTTTGCCCTTCCACATTCATCACTTTGATGGCGATACCGCGAACATCAGGTTGGCTATCGGAGTTGAATTTACCACGTTTTTCAGGCGCACCACCACTAGATAAACGAATCCACGCAGGATAGGTTTGGGGCGTTTTGAACAAGCCTACTCTCAGGTCTTCAGAAAGATTAGGTTCAATAATAAACTCTCCCCAAAGGAGTCCATGACTTTTGCTATGAATTTGGCGGAGGTCTGGGCCTGTTTTTTGTTGAGCTTGGAGGCTACCTGCGATAATATCGTCGATTATTGCTTCCTGCTCAGTGGTAGATGATGTTGGGTTAGTCATAAAACATTTGATAATGTGTCCTCATTATCCTGAATCCTGGAACCTTTATGAGTCAATCCGGTTTCCGTACAAATAACTTGTAGTGGTTTATCCCAAGGTTCAATAGGTATATGAGACAAATACGCAAAATCAAAGACAATTCCAATAGTCGGCTTTGTCTGCCACTCCGGTAAACTGAGCAAGCGATCGTAATATCCGCCGCCATAACCCAAACGATATCCTTGATAGTCGCAAGCTACACTGGGTACAAGAATCAAATCTACTTCCGCAGCATCTAAGATTGGAGCGTCGGGGTGTGGTTCAGTAATGCCATAAGCGCCGCTTTGGACAGAATCATTCGGTGTCCAAATATGCCAAGACAGGGATTTATTAACGCAGCGAGAAAATCCCCAACGGCATTTGGTGTTTGTAAATAGTGGACTGAGGTCAGGTTCTTGGCGAAAGCTGAAATAAGCAAGTATTGTTTTTGCTTGGGTGAATAAAGTAGAGTTTTGTAAATGAGAGCATAAGCGATCGCTTTTTTCTCTCCATTCTCCAACGGACATTGATTGACGTGTTTTGAGTAGAGTACGGCGCAGTTCTACTTTATTTAGTTGATGATTAACTTTGTCCATAAAAATAGTCAAAAAAATAAGCTGGGCATCACCCAGCTTGTATCACTCTACATTTACCAGAACATTGTTATGCAGCGTGTTGACGATACCACTCAATGGTATTCTTTAGCCCTTCTTCAAAGCCTACCTGAGCTGTGAAATTAAAGGCTTGCTTTGCCCGTTCAGTATCTAAACAGCGGCGGGGTTGACCATTAGGCTTATCAGTTTGCCACACAATTTCCCCCTTAAACTCCATCAATTCGCAGATTAGAGTTACTAAATCAAGAATGGAGATTTCATAACCAGTTCCCAAGTTAACTGGTTCCGATTCGTTATAGAATTGAGTCCCCATCACAATCCCCCGTGCTGCATCTTCTGAATACAGAAACTCACGCGTAGGACTGCCATCACCCCAAACTGCAAGTTGCTTTTCTGCATTAATTTGGGCTTCGTGAACTTTGCGAACTAATGCTGGAATGACGTGAGAACTTCCAGGGTCGAAGTTATCTTCTGGGCCATATAAATTTACTGGCAGTAGGTAAATTCCATTAAAACCGTACTGCTGACGATAAGATTGTAATTGAACTAAAAGTGCTTTTTTGGCAATTCCGTAAGGGGCATTAGTTTCCTCTGGGTAGCCATTCCAAAGATCGTCTTCTTTGAATGGCACTGGAGTGAATTTGGGATAGGCGCAGATTGTGCCAACACAAACAAATTTTTCTACTCCCGCTTGATAGGCAGCATGAATGAGCTGGGTTCCCATAATCAAGTTATCGTAGAACAACTCTGCGGGTTTTTCGCGGTTCAAACCTATGCCACCGACATGAGCTGCTAGATGTATGATTATGTCTTGCTGGTCAACTGCAAATTGGCTATTTTCCCAGACGCGCAAATCGCGATCGCGCGATCGCGGTATTGTAATTTTATCGCGATCGGCTCCTGCTTTACACAGTTGATCTATCACCTGACGGCCTAGAAACCCCGACCCACCAGTGACTAGAATCCGTTTATTTTTTAGTTCTAAGGCGGTCATATTTTATCCTCTGTGATGCGAATCAGAAGTGCAAAGCGCCCAGTGTTTGACGAATAGTTGCAATATCATCTGGAAATTGCGAACCTTTTCCATTGGGTGAAGTATGACCCAATGCTTGTAAGTCTGCTTCTACCATTAGGGAAACTAGTTCTTCAAAGGTTACTGATGGTGTCCAGCCCAAGTTCTGCCGTGCTTTGGTAGAATCGCCAATCAACAACTCTACCTCAGATGGACGCAGGTAACGCTCATCAAACTCTACATAATCTTGCCAATTAAGATTCACATAACTAAATGCTAGTTCTAAAAACTCGCGCACCGAGTGGGTTTCACCAGTAGAAATTACGTAATCGTCTGGCTGGTCTTTCTGCAACATCAACCACATTGCTTTGACGTAATCCTTTGCATAGCCCCAATCTCGCTTGGCATCTAGATTACCCATGTAAATCTTTTTCTGCTTACCAGCAACAATACCAGCCACGGCTCTAGTAATTTTACGGGTTACAAAGGTTTCACCCCGCCGTGGTGACTCGTGGTTAAAAAGTATACCGTTACAAGCAAATAAATTATAAGATTCACGATAATTTACAGTTTGCCAGTGAGCGTAAACTTTCGCACAGGCATAGGGACTGCGGGGATAAAAGGGCGTTGTCTCAGTTTGAGGTATTGCTTGTACTAAACCGTACATTTCTGAAGAACCCGCCTGGTAAAATCGCACCTGAATTCCGGTACGATGCTGGTAGTCTCGAATTGCTTCCAACAGACGCAATGTCCCCATTCCTACTGCATCTACTGTGTATTCTGGTGAATCAAAGCTGACTCTGACGTGGGATTGAGCGCCGAGGTTGTAAATTTCTACTGGCTTTACTTCTTCTAAAATACGCCGTAACGTTGTACCATCCGTCAAGTCGCCGTAGTGAAGAAACAACCGTACTCCCTCTTTGTGGGGGTCTTCGTAAATATGGTCGATACGGTCTGTGTTGAAGGTAGAAGTCCGGCGAATGATGCCATGAACTTCATAACCTTGTTCCAACAAAAACTCACTTAGATATGAACCATCTTGTCCAGTAATACCAGTAATCAACGCTCGCTTCTGTTGCGTCATACTCAATTATCCCTTATTGTCTTTGATTAAAAATTTACAGCCAATCTGATACAACCTAGCAACTAATTGCTGAATTGCCTAATGGGAAACCTACGAGTTCTTGTGATTATGAGACTTTTTCCGTAAATAAATATACTTAACAAAAAGTAATTCAGCACGTAAGTTCAACATTTAGATAGCTCAAGATTATTTAATTATGTATATTTTCTTTTACCAGATAGATCGAGATTATTTTTATATATGTTGTTTTTTGTCAAAACTTCATATATCTCTAGTTTTATGAAGACTTAATAAAATAGCCATTTTAAATTAGACTTCTGGCAAAAGTGCCAAAGATCCACACTTACAGAAGTCTGAATATAAGTAGAAAAGCACAAATTATAGAAAGAAAAATGAGCAATCCTTTAGCTTGAGGGGAGAATTGTACTTAGGGGCATTAACTGCCCCACAGAATCCACCCTAAGTAGTTACTCAGTATGCGCCGTTATTTTTGGGTAAAATTACGACATCAACAGTTTTCAGTATGATCCATAAATCAAGCCAGAAATTCCTAAATTTGACATAATGCAGGTCTATTTGGACTCTCCGAGGATAGGGAATGTCATTACGCCCAGATACCTGCCACAATCCAGTAATTCCTGGACGGATTGTTAAAATCTCGTCAATGTGACAACCGTATTTTGGCAGTTCTTCTGCTACCAAGGGTCGGGGGCCGACTACACTCATGTCCCCTTTTAAAACGTTCCAGAACTGGGGAAATTCGTCTAAGCTAGTAATTCGCAAAAATCGACCAATTTTGGTAATCCGGGGGTCTTGTTTCAGCTTAAAACTGCTCTCAAATTCTTGCCGCAATTCGGGTGATGTTTCCATCATTTGCATGAGGATTTCGTCCGCATTGCTTACCATTGTTCGGAATTTAATACAACTAAACGCTTTGTAATTTTTCCCTACCCGTTCCTGGACATAAAAAATTGGTCCTTCTGAGCTAAAGGCAATCAGCAAGGTCAAAATTAAGTAGACGGGGAAGAACAAAATTAATACCGACAGCGAAAACACTATATCGAACAGTCGTTTGGCTAACTCTCCGTTTAAACCCTGAAAAGATAAACCTTTGGGCTTAACTTTTGGCGTCTTTGTTTTTTGACCGCGTTTTAAGAAACGCGTAGACGCTCTAGTGTCTTGCCTTACGCCTCGCTTGCCGGAGAGGAGTGAGCTCTGGGCAGTCATCATACTCCTTAATAATCCACACCACACATAGTCCCAATATTAAAGCCAAAATGAGATGCTTCTGGGGGAAATTGCCAAAAGCCTAAAAAAATCAGACGTTAATCAAGACCATCATTGGAAAAATGGTCTTTTTTCGTTGCACTTGTTTACAAAATCTAGATAACGATCTGCAAAGATTTGCGGTGAAAACTGCGCGGCGTGCGATCGCATATACTCGGAATTGAACGAACCCTCATACATTTCAAACTTTTCTACTGCCTCCACTAAAGCGGCCTCTGTTTGCGTCCTGAAAAATATACCTGTCCCTGTATCCACACAAGAGTGGATATCTCGCACTGTTTCTAAAGCGCCTCCTGCACCGTAAGCAATCACTGGCGTGCCGCAGGCCTGTGCTTCCACTAGGGCAATCCCAAAATCTTCACAGGCTGCATACACAAACGCCTTAGCCTTAGACATATATTTTTTTACCACATTATCGGGTTGCCATCCCAGTATTTGGATGTTGGAGTTTGCCATCTCGCGAATCTTGTTCATTTCATCTCCTGTACCAATGACTACTAATGGTCGTTTTAGTTGATTAAAAGCCTTGACAATCAACGATATTTGCTTGTAACTTACCAACCGAGAAACTGTCAGGTAAAAGTCCTCTTTCTCAGACAAAAATGGGAATTCTGCAATATTCACTGGTGGGTAAATGACTGTTGCTTCTCGTCGATAGCAACGCCAAATCCGCCGAGCTGTATGCTGCGAGTTGGCAATGAAGTAATCAACGCGATTGGCACTCAATACATCCCACTGGCGCAAACGATGTAATAAATATCGTGTCACCCACCCAGGTAAACCATTACCCAGTTTGCTGTGGCGCAGATAATCAAAGGTCAAGTCCCAGGCGTAGCGCATAGGGCTGTGACAGTAGCAAATATGCATCTGTTCGGGAGTGGTAAGGATTCCTTTGGCAACAGCATGGGATGAAGACAGAATTACATCGTAATGCCGCAAATCAAGTTGTTCAATTGCCAAGGGCCACAAGGGCAAGTATTTTTGTATACCGTTGCGGGCATAGGGAAAGTTCTGGAGAAACGTCTTGCCAATTTGACGCTTGTATAAATAACTTTCTCTATTGCTGGATTCAAAATCTATGAGAGCATACAAATCAGCATCAATGTGATTCAAAATTTCTCGTACAACGAGTTCTGAACCACCGGTGGCTTTGGGTGTTAGCCACTCATGAACCAGAGCATATTTCAAGGGCACAGCTAACTTGAATAAGTGGAAAATACAAAGGCTAACTTGATGACGTTAACTGAAAAGTTTCCCCTTGTGATTAATTAATGGGAAGCGCCCCAGATTAGCACATAAGACGGAATCTTTCCCTCAGAGGTTCCAGATGGATGCGGCAACCTGATAATCTCATGAATGGGGAGTCGGGAATAGGGAGTCGGGAATGGGAAATAACCAATAGTTATTCTTCCCTTGCTTTCCCCGCTTCTCCTGCTTTTCCACTCCTCTACTCCCTACTCCCTTGATAACAACTGATATAGAAAGGGTGAATTTATGCGAATTCTGATTATGGGTGGTACTCGGTTCATTGGTGTCTATTTGACTCAACTACTAGTGGAAAAAGGACACGAGGTAGTGCTGTTCAATCGTGGGAATCGGCCAGCACCTTCTTTAGAGGGAGTAGGACAAATTATAGGCGATCGCACAGATGCAACTCAATTAAAGGCAAAGTTATCACAAGAAAACTTTGATGTCATTTTTGACAATAACGGACGCGAACTTACTGATACTCAACCACTAGCAGAAATTTTTCAAGACCGAGTACAACATTTTGTATACATGAGTTCTGCGGGGGTGTATCTCAAATCTGACCAATTGCCCCACATAGAAGGCGATGCTGTAGATCCCAAAAGTCGCCATAAGGGTAAACATGAAACAGAAGCTTATCTGACTCAATTGGGATTGCCTTTTACCTCTATTCGTCCTACTTATATCTACGGGCCTCGTAATTATAATGAGTTGGAAGGCTGGTTTTTTGACAGAATTGTGCGCGATCGCCCCATTCCTATCCCCGGAAATGGCTTGCATATCACGCAGCTAGGTCATGTAAAGGACTTGGCGCTGGCAATGACTCAGGTTTTGGGCAATAAACAAGCCATAGGACAGATTTATAATATCTCTGGCGATCGCTTTGTCACTTTTGATGGTTTAGCCCGTGCTAGCGCTGTAGCGGCTGGCAAATCACCCGATGCTGTCAAAATTGTCCACTACGACCCGAAAAAGTTTGATTTCGGCAAGCGCAAAGCATTTCCGATGCGGGTGCAGCATTTCTTTGCTTCGGTGAATAAAGCGCAAACAGAATTAAACTGGCATCCTGAATATGATTTGATTTCTGGTTTACAAGACTCTCTGCAAAATGACTATTTGGCTAATGCAAAAGATAAAGCTGATGTTGATTTTTCTGTAGATGAGGAGATTTTACAAGCGTTGTGAGCAGTAGCCAAGGCGAATAGAATTCGCGGCTACACTGGCATTGTCCACCTCCGCGGACTAAGGTCAAATTAAGGGTTTGAAACCCACGGAGGTGGGTTTTGTTTGTCTAGCGAGGTTTCTAACTGCCCGTTTCGCTTAAGTTGACTGATGCGATCGCATTTTCATAACTCATCAGGGTTAACGCCTAACTCTCGCAGTTGTGCTGCTAATTTGTTAGCACGTTGACTTTCTCGTTCTAGTTTTTCTAGCGGCGTGGGAAGCCAATTCCCGGATGCATCATACCAACGTAGCCACAATCGCTCAATTCCTTGGTAAGAACCTTGCCAAAGTCCTAAGCCTAGTTCCAAACCCGGCATCCACAGCCGTGGGGTACTCAAGTCCAATTCGTTGTAACGGTCTGCAACTAATTGGAATGCTTGGAGCTTGTCAGTGTAACGGTCAAAAACAATGTAGTAAGGAACTCGCAAAATCCGCTCATAAACTTCCCATTTGGTCGGTGGTTGGTTAATCTCCCGCAGAGTTTGTCCTAAGTCTTCTTTTTCAGTGCCAGGAGAAAGCAATTCTACCACTACAAAAGGAGCAACCCCTTCTTGCCAAATGACATAACTTAGACGCAAGTTTTGCTGTTCGTAGAGACGCGAAACTCCCACAGCAGCAAACCAATCTGGACGTTTGTACCACAGTGTATGCCGGAGATCATAATAAAGGTTTAAGTCAGTGCCAACAAATACTTCCTCTGCTGGATAGGTAGGTGGACAAAAGGTTTCGCGCAGAAGTTGGGGTTGAAAAAGGTGAAATTCGTCAGGCAAACCAGAGTCCTCCGGGTATTCACTGGGAAGATCATACATGGTGGGTAGGGTTTCTTTTGCAGGGCGAGGTGGGTCTGTTTGGTACATAAGGCGAATCCTGACCGACTAATTTTAAGTTAACGGATCACGGCAAAGGTTTGCTCAACGCAAAATCAAATATATTTTCTTCTACCTGGGGAAGACGCGATAAATTGCGTCTTTAGTCTTTACTGAAACAGGAATGAAAATTTTATTTATTAGTCAGGCAAACGTTTTTTAGAATTGCCTGAAGGCTACTGAAACTAGTTTCTGTAAATACTATTGTTGGTTGATAAAATGATCCAGGTTTTGCAATATCCACTCCACAATATTCTAGAGTCTCGTGCCCGCTTAGGTGAAGGCCCCGTCTGGGATTCTACCCAAAACCTACTGTACTGGATCGATATTTACAACCATCGTGTACATCAGTTCAATCCTGCGACGGGGAAAGACTTGTTTTTTGATGTGGGAGATGTAGTAGGTGCGATCGCAACAGCAGGAAAAGATAGATTAATTATGGCACTGCGTCATCATCTGGCATTTCTCAACACCAAAACAGGTAAAGTTACTCCCATTTTGGAGATTGAAGGAAATCTGCCAGATAACCGTCTCAATGATGGGAAATGTGACCCTCAAGGTCGCTTTTGGATTGGTTCAATGTGTTCTTTGGAAAAACCGCAGGCTAGCCTCTATCGCTATGATCTTGATGGTTCATTGCATCTGATGGAAACGGGATTGACTATCTCTAATGGTCTGGGGTGGAGTCCCGATCAAAAAACGTTTTACTTGAGTGATTCTCCTCAACAAAAAATATATGCTTACGACTTTGATTCAGTAACAGGTAACATTACTAATCGCCAGATTTTTGTTGATTTAACTCATGAATCTTTCTACCCAGATGGGTTGACGATAGATAGTCAAGGAAATATTTGGTCAGCTATGTGGGATGGCTGGTGTGTGATTCGTTTCAACCCCAAGGGTGAAGAGATATTGCGGATCAATTTACCTGTGCAATTACCAACCAGTTGCACTTTTGGCGGCGAAGATTTGCAAACACTCTACATTACCACTGCTTCAGTTGGACTCAGCCAAGCGGAGATAGGAAAAAGTTTCTACTCAGGTGATTTATTTGCTCTCAAAACTGATGTTACTGGATTACCTAGCTATGATTTTGATAAATAAAGTAGTATCTGTGTCAAGGTGAGGCGCTAAATTGCCTCTCATCTTTGTTCAACTCAACTCTTTATTTGTTTGTGAATTCTAAAAATTCCGAGTTTTGAACTTTTGATCTTGAAGTTCCGGGTTCAAAGGTGCAACTTCCGAGTTCAAAGGTGCAACTTTTGGGTTCAAAGGTGCAACTTCCGAGTTCAAAGGTACAACTTTTGGGTTCAAAGGTGCAACTTCCGAGTTCAAAGGTACAACTTCCGAGTTCAAAGGTACAACTTCCGAGTTCAAAGGTGCAACTTCCGAGTTCAAAGGTGCAACTTCCGAGTTCAAAGGTGCAACTTCCGAGTT